>WRCT01000071.1 GCA_009783775.1 Clostridiales bacterium
AGGGCAAATGCCATGTTTTTATACACCGTCATATGCGGATAAAGGGCATAGCTCTGGAACACCATGGCTATGTCGCGGTCTTTCGGCGGCACGTCGTTGACCAGGCGGTCGCCGATGTAAAGCTCGCCGGAGGAGATTTCCTCCAGCCCCGCGACCATGCGCAGGGTGGTGGACTTGCCGCAGCCGCTCGGGCCGACCAGCACGATGAATTCCTTGTCCGCGATGTCGAGCGAAAACTCCTGCACCGCGACAACGCCGCCGTCATAGACCTTCTTGATGTTTTTGAGTGATACGGTTGCCATAAGCTCTGGCCGCGAGCGGTTCGCCTCCGCTTACCACCCTTGCCGCATACCGTAAAGATATGAGGCTTTACGGCAGGTCTCCACACTGCCGCACCGCCGGCCGGCGGATAGATAACCCTCCTTTTTGATGATCGCGGCGATCAACATCGAACGATGTGTGGGGTTTTCACCGCGTCATTTATTTGAAAGAATTGTAACATAGGGGTAAGGGTTGTGTCAAACGAAAAAACGAAGAGTGGAGAGTGAAGTGTTGAGAGTTGAGTGAAGGACGGGCGACCGCAGGTCGCCCCTGCGATTGTATTTTTTGCGTTAGTGAGGGGCAAGGGCTTAAGCAATTTGTTTTAATCAATTAAAACTGCTAAAACTGCGTCAGCAGTTTTTTCATCCGCTCCACTCCCAACACTCCACTCTCAACTCTCAAAAAAAACTATGGTTGACATTTGCCGCGCAATTCTGTATTATGTATGCGAAGGTGGCAGTTTGTGAGGGTATGCCCTCAGATTGTCGTCATTTATGTAACCAAAAAAAATAGGAGGAAAAAGAAAGATGAAAAAAATCCTTGCACTGGCACTGGTGCTGGCCCTCGTGTTCGCACTGGCAGCCTGCCCGAAAGTGGAACCCGAAGTGGACGTACCCGAAGTGGACATCCCCGAAGTGGACATCCCCGAAGTTCCCGAAGTGGATCCCTCTGACCTGACCGCAATTGACTGGGGCGATGGCGCACCCGTCGTATTGAAGGTTTGGGGTTCTCAGGAAGACCAGGATATGCTGGCTGAGATGGCTGCCGATTTTGCCGCCACCTATGCCGCGACCACCTGGGACATCTCCTTTGGCGTAGTCGGCGAGCCCGATGCCAAGGCCCGTTTCCTGGAAGACCCGGCGGCAGCTGCCGACGTGTTTGCCTTCCCGAACGACCAGCTGCGTGACCTCGTCGCCGCCGGCGCGCTCTATGAGCTGTCCGGTATCTTCAAGGCTGCGGCCGTGGCCGACAATGGCGCCGGCTCCGTGGGCTCCGCGACATTGAACGACGCGCTCTATGCCTTCCCGATGACGGCCGACAACGGCTACTTCCTGTACTATGACTCCAGCGTCCTGTCCGCTGACGATGTCAAGACCCTCGACGGTATGCTGGCCGCTGCGGACGCCGCGGGCAAGAAGGTCTTTATGAACGTCTCCAACGGCTGGTACATCGCTTCGTTCTTCCTGGGCGCCGGCGGCACCCTGGATATTGACGCGGACGGCAACCAGATCTGTGACTTCAACGTCCCGCCCGCCAGCGCGGTAGGCCAGACGATTTGGGATTTCACAGGCCACGCTGCTTACCTGAACGGTGACGACGCGGTCCTGACCGGCGGCTTTGCCGACAGATCCATCGTCGCTGGCGTGTCCGGCGTGTGGAACGCGGACTCCATCTCCGGCTCTCTGGGTGACGCTTATGCCGCCACCAAGCTGCCGACCATGACCCTTGACGGCGCGCAGGTGCAGATGAGCTCCTTCGGCGGTTTCAAGCTGATCGGCGTGAACAGCGGCACGGCCAACCCCGACGCCGCCATGCTGCTGGCCATGTGGCTGACCAACGAGGCCAACCAGGTCAAGCGTTTTGAAGTACGCGGCGCAGGCCCGTCCAACGTAGCCGCCGCCGCCAATGACGCGGTGCTGGCGAACATCGCGCTCGCCGCGCTGGCCGCGCAGGGCGCATATGCCACCTCGCAGAACAACGTGCTGGGCAACTACTGGGGCCCCGCCGAGGCCTTCGGCGTAGCGATGGTATCGAGAGACACCACGCCCATCCAGGAGCTGCTTGACGCGATGGTCGCACAGATCGTCGCCTCGTAAATAACCGTTTGTCCATCGGGCGGGGGGTCAAACCCCCGCCCGAAGTTTATTATCGGCACAAGCCGTCATTGGAACCCCTGATTAAATCGTTCGCCGGGTAGGTTGGCTATCAGAATGGTCCCAACATAGAAGCTTTTGGCAGACCGACTATTCCACCTCACGGTTTAATCAGTGGGCCCCATTGCGGATACAATTTGTCATTGCGGCTTTCGGACCGCTTTATGAGACAACGCACAGCGTCATTGCGAGGAGAGCGAAAGCTCTACATAACGGGACTGCCCGACGAAGCAATCCAGTCTCCCACCCCACATGGCGTTGCAAAGATGTTTCTACGATAACTGGATTGCTTCGTCGAGATTCCACCGACGCACGGAACTTTGGCACTCCTCGCAATGACATTATAGGAGAAATGACCGGCGGACCGGCCTACTGCTTTTTGGCAACAAAGGGAGGGATGGGACTTGGATCATAATTTTTTCACGATGAACTGGTTTCAAAAGTTCATTTACAATCTCTTGCAATTTTTCATACTGCTGCCGGGACGCCTGTGGAAGGGCATAAGAGCCTTGGGGAACGGCATTGTCCGGCTGGTAAAGGGAATCGGTAATTTCTTTGCCGGCCTGTGGCAAATGTTTTGGGACGGAGATGTCTTCGTCAAGCTCTCCTATCTTATCATGGGTTTCGGCTGCATCGTGCGCAAGCAGGTGCTCAAGGGCATTCTGTTTTTGGGCCTGCAGGGCGGGATTATTTATTTCGTTCAGAGTTTCGGCTGGCACTATCTGCGCGAGATCGGCACATTAGGCACCGCCGAGCGTGAGATCATCGGCTACAGCCCTTTGGGCACGCCGCTTTACAGCCCGCCGGACAACTCCATGCTGATCCTGCTCTACGGCGTGATGACCATGCTGGTCATCGGCGTGCTGCTGGCGATTTGGGTTGCGAGTATCAAGGCGTCCTACAAGGCCTGTGAGAACCACCGCGCGAACCGCAAAAACACGACCGCGCTGGAGGATATTCGCGGGCTGCTGGACGAAAAATACCAGGCCACGCTGCTCTCAGGGCCCATGCTGCTGGCGTCGGCGTTTGTGATTTTGCCCTTGATCTTCATGATTCTGATCGCGTTTACGAACTTCGATAAGAATCATCAGCCGCCGGGCAACCTCTTTACCTGGGTGGGCTTTCAGAACTTCCAGGACGTGCTGGGCAACAATCCCCTAAAGGCAAAGACCTTCAGCTACCTGCTGGGCTGGAACATCACCTGGGCGATCTTCGCCACCTTCTCCAACTATCTGCTGGGTATGCTGCTGGCGATTCTCATCAACAAAAAGGGAATCAAGCTCAAGAAACTGTGGCGCACCATCTTCGTCGTCACCATCGCGGTGCCGCAGTTTGTGTCCCTGCTGATCATGCGCAATATCTTTTATGATCAGGGCCAGGGCGGGCCGGTGAATATTCTGCTCACGCAATACTTCGGCATGGACATGGTGCGGTTCTGGTCCGACGGGCCGTTGGCGCGCATTATGGTCATCATCGTCAATATGTGGGTGGGCATTCCCTATTCCATGCTGATATGCAGCGGCATTTTGATGAACATTCCCGCCGATCTGTACGAGTCGGCGCGTATCGACGGCGCGAGCCCGCTCAAGACCTTTACGCGGATCACGCTGCCCTATATGCTCTTTATCACCACGCCCTATCTGATCACGCAGTTCGTGGGCAATTTCAATAACTTTAACGTCATATATCTATTGACGCAGGGTAATCCGAAATCAGTATTCTTATACCAGGCGGGCGAGACGGACCTGCTCGTCACCTGGTTATACAAGCTGACGGTCGACTTCGCGGACTACAACCTGGCCTCCGTTATCGGTATTTTCGTGTTCATCATATCGGCCGTGTTGTCCCTGATCGTGTATAACTCATCGTCTTCGATGAAGAATGAGGAGGCGTTCCAATGATTAAGAGCATGAAAGCGCGTTCGCGTATCGCCAATACCGTCATCTATGTCTTCCTCAGCGTGCTGGGCGTCATTTGGCTGCTGCCCATCGCGTGGCTGCTGCTGCGCTCCTTCCAGGAGACGCCGCAGGTCCTGGGCAATCCCGTCGCGTGGATCAACACGATCCTGCCCGAGAGCTATTCCTTCCGCAACTTCACACGGCTCTTTACCGAGACGGGGCAGTTCAACTACCCGCAGTGGTATCTCAACACCTTTGTGGTCGCCATCTTCACCTGCCTGCTGGCCACGTCCCTGGTGCTGATGCTCTCCTACACCTTCTCGCGCCTGCGCTTTAAGGCGCGCAAGGGGTTCATGAACGTGGGCCTGATCCTCACGATGTTCCCGGGCTTTATGACCATGATCGCGGTCTATCACATTCTCAAGGCCTTCGGCATGGAGCAGTCGCACGTATCACTCGTATTGGTCTATTCCACGACCGCCATGCTGGCGCAGTATATCCTGGCCAAGGGCTTTTTCGACACGATCCCGCGCGGCATGGACGAGGCCGCCATGCTGGACGGAGCGACGAAGAACCAGGTCTTTTGGAAGATCACCCTGCCCATGTCCAAACCGATCGTCATCTATACCGCGCTGATCTCCTTCATGGCGCCCTGGGTGGACTTTATCTTCGCCGCCATCATCATGCGCGACAACTACGACAAATACACGCTGGCGGTCGGTCTGTTCCGTATGCTCGAGCGCGAGTATATCTCCACCTGGTTCACGCGGTTCTGCGCGGGCGCGGTGCTGGTGGCGATCCCGATCACGATCCTGTTCGTCATCTCACAACGCTATTATGTCGAGGGCATTACGGGCGGCTCGACGAAGGGATAACTCAATTATATTAACCACGAACCACACGAACCACACGAAGATCGCTCACGCGGGTTTTACTCCTTTTGTGTGGTTCGTGTGGTTCGTGGTTAAAAAAGAAATACCGCGTGAGCGGACAACCCACCCTTTCGCGGTGAATAAGAAACGGAGGAATAAATATGACCAGACAGGAAATTATCAACGAGTTGCGGGAAAAGACCGCAGGCTTTGACGCGGCCAGTTACAATGGGTTTTTGGCCCTGCAGGTGACGCTGCGCGATTTGGGCGAGCCGCTCTATATCGAGATCAAGGACGGCAAGCTGTCGATCGAGCCCTACGAGTATCATGACCGGCAGGCGAACTTGATCCTTTCTTCGGACAATTTCGTCAAGCTGATCAACAAAAAGCTGAACGCCACGCTGGCCTTTACCACGGGCAAGCTGCGCATTGAGGGCAATATCGGCAAGGCCACCGAGCTGGCGGGGCTGTTTGCGAAGGAATAAGGAATAAGGAATAGGGAATAAGGAAGGTGTGCGGACGCACATTTGATGGGCGCTTGGATATAGAATAAAAAAACAGCGGAGCTGTTTTATCATAAGTTATTCACTATTCACTATTACTTATTATTTGAATTATGAAGAAGCTCTACCTCATCATGAACCCCCTCGCGGGGGTAAAGAAGGCCAGCCGGCACTTGACAAGGCTGTGCTGCCTGTTTGCGGAGCAGGGTTATGTCTCCACGGTCTGCATGACGCGGCGGTCGGGCGACGGCGCGCGCTATGCCAGGGCGGCGGCGGACGCGGATCTGATCGTCTGCATCGGCGGCGACGGGACCTTAAACGAGGTGGTCGCGGGCTTGCTGGCCTCGGGCCAAAAGACGCCGATCGGTTATATCCCCGCCGGCAGTACCAATGATTTCGGCGCGAACCTGGGGCTTTCCCGCGATATCATCCGCGCGGCACGCGATATTATGGAGGGCAGTGAAAAGATCGTTGACGCGGGTTGTTTCAACGGCCGGACGTTTTGCTATGTCGCCTCCTGCGGGGTGTTTACCCGCGCCTCATACGCCGCGCCCCAGGCCATGAAAAATACCTTCGGGCATTTGGCCTATGTGCTGGAAGGGCTGCGTGAGGTGCCGAACATCAAACCGCTGCGCTTGCGCGTGGAGACGGACGAGGCTGTGTTCGAGGACGAGTATGTGTTCTGCTCGTTTTCCAACTCGACCACGGTGGCGGGGCTGCTGACATTGGATCCCGAGCTGGTGCAGTTGGACGACGGCAAGTTTGAGCTGATGCTGATCCGCAAGCCGGAGAACGCGATCCAGCTGGGGCAGATTATTATTGCCCTGAACAGCGGGGTGTATCATACGGATTTGATCCGTTTTTGTTCGACGGCGCGCGCGGTTATTTGGGCGCCTGACCGGCCGGACTGGACGCTGGACGGGGAGTATGCAGAGGGGCAGGAGAATGTCACGCTTGGGGTGCAGCCGCAAGCGGTGAGGCTGTTGGTGAAAGAATGAGGGCTCTGCTGAAAAAATATTCGCATATTGTCTACGCCTGGTGGGTACCACTCTATGTGCTGGGTTTTCTCGGCGTGCAGAAGATCATCACGCCGGATATGCCCTATACGGTGGCGTTTTTGCCGCTCGACAACGCGATCCCCTTCCTGCCCTGGTTCGTGGTCTTTTATTATCTTTGGTTCCCAGCGATGGTTTTCACCGGCTTTTATCTGCTGTTTACGGACGCGGCGGGCTTGAAACGGTATATGACCTGCGTGGGCTGGGGCTTTTGCGTGGTATTGTTCTTTTATTTCCTGATCCCCAGCGGGCAGCCGCTGACCCCATCGGCTTATCCGCCGGACGACGGGTTCGCGCTGGCGGTGCAGGAGCTGCAGGAATTTGATTCGAACATGAACGTCTTCCCCAGCGGGCACGTGATGGGCGCGGTCGTGACCCTGTTCGCGGTGTTTGACAGCCCGCGCCTGCGCAAGTGGTGGATTTTGCTGCCGGCTACGGTCTTGACGGCAATGATCTGCCTTTCCACCGTGTTTATCAAGCAGCACTCGCTCATTGACCTGATTGCAAGCGGACTGCTTTGTTTTGGGTTGTATTTTGCTGTGTACAGCAAAAATAATGTACAAACTACAAACTGCAAACTACAATGAAGGAAGAAAACCCTTGTGGCTTTTCCTTTGATTTTATAAAATCAAAAACGAGCGGCGCAGGCGCTCGTTACCTCAATTGTAGTTTGTACATTGTAGTTTGCAGTTTAAGGAAATCGGTATGAACATCATCGCGCTTTGCAAAAATCACGGTTTCGCCGAGGCATATCTGCTGCCTTTGGTGGAGTATGAAGATTGGACGCGCCTTCGGGATGAGGGCGCGTTTCATCATGCCACGGCCGGTCTGGCCGGCGATATGCGGCAGGCCTATCCCTGGGCGAAAAGCGTGCTGCTGATGATTTGGCGTTATTTTCCTGTAGGGCGGGGGCGGGCGTTCGCCGCTACTACCGTGCCTCCGACCCCGAACTATTTGGCGTCGCATAAATCTTATCAGGCGCTGAAGGTCGTGCGGGAAGAGCTGGAAACGGCGGGTATCCGCACCGAGGGTGCGAAGATTCCCCTAAAGCTGGTGGCGGCAAAGGGCGGCGTGGGCACGATTCTCAAGAATACCATGCTGGCCATTGCGCCCTATGGGTCGCGGGTGGTCTTGCAGGCGTTGATGGTGGACGCGGAATTAGACATTAGGAATGAGGCATTAGGAATGCATTCCTCACCCCTCACCCCTCAGTCCTCATTGCCCTGCGCAAAGTGCCACGCGTGCGAAAAAGCCTGTCCGTTTGGGGCGATCGACGGGGACGGCTATCATTTTGAGAAGTGTATCCGCTCCTATATGGGCGGGGCGGTCATGGAAGAATGGGTGATGGAGGGGTTGCCGGGCCTGCTGGGCTGCGACGGTTGCCAGGACGTCTGCCCCATGAACGCGCGGCTGCCCAAACGGGAATTGACCAAGGAAGAGCGCGAGGCCTTTGCGCTGGACAAGTTGCTGGCGGGAATCTCCCCCCTGTCGGTTTCACCGACTTCCCCCCTCAAGGAGGGGGGCATGGACGACGCGCTGGCGTTGGTCGGGAAAAACCAAAAAGCGCGTATGCAAACCCAGGCGATCGTGCTGGCAGGCAAGTCGGACAATCCGGCTTATCTGCCCGCGCTGCAACGGTTGGCCGAGAGCGAAGATGAAGCGATCCGCCGTGCCGCGCAATGGGCGATAGGCAGAGGGTAGAATCGCTCACGTGGGGATTATGAACCGCGAATGGGGCCCACTGATTAAATCGTGAGGGGGAATAGCCAGCCTGCCAAAAGCTCCTAGGTTGGGACCATTCTGATAGCCAATCTACCCGGCGAACGATTTAATCAGGGGTTCCAATGACGCGATGGACGCGAAAACCGCTCACGCGGGG
>WRCT01000072.1 GCA_009783775.1 Clostridiales bacterium
CCAGAATTCTGCGCTTCCTGGTGGAGCTGGAAAAGACCTTATAATTTGCCCTGAAGCAGAAACCCCGGATGGGCCTTGCCCAAGAGGGAACAGCGCCCAAAGAGTGGGACAAACATGATCGTCAGACAGCCGCAAGGGCTTACCGCCTGCCATTCACAGGCGGCAAGCCCTTTAGTTTCGCTTTCACAATAATGGTCTTGCCGAAGGGTGCGTCAAGAATGTGGAGGGGACGTTGTGAGGAGCGACGGTTGGTGGACGAGTCTAATGTGCAATTGCAGTTTGGCACTGTAGGTTTCCGGAGTATCCTTTTTCAAGGATAGTAAATTCACATAATCCTATTTTCTTTTGCACAAAATACTGCTGTGAAAAAGAACGGATTTTTGCAATCCTTACTGACCTTTGATGAGCCGTATCGGGCGTTCGAGCTTTTGGAAACGGAGCACACGCCCGTAGGGGCGAACTGTGTTCGCCCGCCTGACCAAACTTCGGCTTTCCTTCAGGAAAACATCATCCGAATCAAAACCCAATTTCATGCCGATATCAACGGCGATCTCATTCTGCGCGAGTTTCTCATCGGCGGCAGCCTGCCTGCCTGCGCGGTCCTGCTCTCCGGCATGGCGGATCAGGGGCAGGTGGGGGAGCTTGTTCTCAAACCCGCCCAGCGCGAGACAGCGCCCATAAAGTCAGGCGTCGCTCCCTCCGACCATGTCGTGGCGAATGTCTTTGCCCTCAACGAAGTGGAACTGACCTCAGAATGGACGGCCATAACCAAAGCGATAGCCGAGGGGAGAACGGCAGTATTTCTCGAAGGCGATCTAATGGCCGTGCTGCTCGACACGCGCGGTTTTGTCAGCCGCGGCGTGGGCGAGACCGGCAGCGAGGTCTCCGTGCTGGGCCCAAAGGAGGCTTTCACCGAAAACGCGCGCACAAACATCACGCTCCTGCGCCGTATCATCAAAACCGATGATTTCATCTGCGAATTTCGTGAGGCGGGCGGGCAGAACAAAACAAGTATGATTGTCTGCTACCGGCAGGGGATCACAAACCCCGCTCTGCTGCGTGAGGTGCGCGACCGCTTAAATAAAATCGACACGTTGGAAGTGCTGGCGGCGGGCGTAATCGACCAGCTGATTGAGGACCACCCTCTCTTCCCGCTGCCGCAGATTCTGGAAACCGAGCGCCCCGACCGCGCGGCCAACGCGATCATGAAGGGCAAGGTGGTCCTGATCTGTGAGGGCTGCCCGCAGGTGAGTATTCTGCCGGTGACGCTGCAAGCGCTGTTTGCCTCCGCCGAGGACACCTATATGCGGCGGCCGCTGGGCGCGCTCGTCCGCTTTGTGCGGCTGTTCGGCGCGTTGCTCACCGTCTTTGCGCCCGGCTACTTTCTGGCGATCGCCATGTTCCATCCCTACATCCTGAGCAACGAAGTCCTGACAAGCCTGATCGCCTCCCGCGCCATGCTGTTCATGCCGCTCTGGGCCGAAATGCTCTTTGTGCTGCTCATCTTTCAGCTCGTGCGCGAGGCAGGCGTGCGTGTGCCCGGCTCCATCGGCCACTCGATCAGTATCATTGGCGGCCTGGTGTTGGGTCAGGCGGCGGTCGCGGCGAACCTCATCTCCGCCGTGGTGCTTGTCATCGTCGCGCTGACGGGCTTGGGCAACATGGCGATCCCCGAGTTTCAGACGATGGCGGCGGCCTCCTGGTTCCGTTTGGCCTTTTGCATTGTCGGGGCAATGGGCGGGCTGTTCGCTTTAAGCTGCGCCCTGGTCGCGCTTACCGCGTGGCTCTGTTCTGTCAAGTCCTTCGGTGTGCCCTTCCTCGCGCCCTTCGCGCCGCATACCAGCCGCCGCACGCGCCGTGATAAGCGCGCGCCCGATTACTTGAACACAGGGAGGGCCGCGATATGAATCTGCGGGAGGGCCGATCCGGCGGCAAAGAGGCGGCGACCGCAACCACAATGGCCTTGCTCGCCTGCGCGCTGTTCCCCATGGAGGGTCTATATCCGGTCACCCTGTTGGCCGGACTGCTCAGCTGGCTGCTGTTTGAGGGCCTGGCCGCCTTGCTGTCGCATTGCACGCTCAAGCCGATCCTTGGCCTTTTCCTTGTCCCGCTTCTGCTCTACGCAGCGGCCCTACCCCTGTATGCCACGGCAGCAGATCAGGCCGCCGTGGTCTATCCCGACGCGAACGCCGCCGCCCTGCTTTGCTTTTTCATTCCCTGCCTCTTGGTGCCGGTCCTGCTGGGGCTGGAGACCATCTTGCGCGCCGCGCGCCTGTTTCTCTGGCCGGGGGTCGTCTCCCTGCTGCTGATCCTGCTTTGCGCAGCCCCGCAATTTCAAACCTATCGGCTCTTCCCCATACTGAGCGGCGGACTACCCGAACTGCTCAAACAAACAGGCAGGGCCCTGCCGCGTTTTCTTGCTCCCCTATTGGCCCTATTATCGGTCAGACGAGGCATACATGGGCTCGCTCACGCGCGACGGAGCGGCAGACGTGCGCTCGCGCTGAGCCTGCCCGTCATTCTGTCTGTTCAGTTCGGCACGGCTTTAAGCGCAAGCCGCGGCAGCCTGTCGCAGATGAACGCGCCGCTCTATCAGATCATCGAGGCGGCGCAGGCGAACCAACAGGGGATCCGGCTGGACCGCCTGCTGATTTTCTTTTGGGTTATTGTGGCCGTTTTGGGCGTCGCCTTCCTTCTCTACGCCGCCGCGCTGCTCATTTGCCGCTGCTTTGCCGTACGCGATATCCGGCCCGTCGGCGCATTGCTGGTTGGCCTGGCCGCCATGCTTTTTCTCACCGCCTGCCTTCCCGCCCAACCGCCGGAACGGTATCTCTATGTGCAGCATATCGGCGTGGAACGCGGCGAAAGCCTGCCCTACCGCGTGACCCTGCTGGCCAACCAGGCCAAGCCGGAGGAGGGGGAGGAGAGCACGCCAACGCAGGAAATTCTGTCGGCCGAGGCCCACAGCCTGCCCGAGGCGGCCACAATGCTGGAGGCAGAGCTGCCTTATCAGCTTAACTTTTCCCGCGCGTCCTTGCTTGTCCTGTCTTCCGAGCTGGCCAAAAGCGGTGAGATCATGGAACTCATGGACATTTCATTGGACAAGTTGCGCCTCAGCCCCTATATCAATATGGCGGTGGCGGAGCAGGAAATAGAGGACTTGCTTGCAAGCCCAAAGTCCTTCATTGGCTTTGCTCAGCTGCGCGAGAGCCGCGAGAGCCGCGCCCTTGATCTGTTGATTCCCCTGACAACGGACACAGGCTCGGCCGTATTCTCCGGCGCGAACATGGTCGGCACACTCTCCCAAGAAGATACCTTGCCGGTCCAAATCGGCATAGGAACATTTCAAAACGGACGACTGCAAATTCCCATCGAAAATGAGAAGGTTTCCGTTACCCTGCGCCGCATGGGCGCGCCCAAGGTCACACTGGAAGGTGATAGCGCTTCTCTTTTTGTCCGACTGGAGGCAGATGCCGAGAAACCTTCGTTGAAGGAAACATACACAAAAAAAGAACTGGAGCGAATCATCGGAACCCATCTGGCGACCGAAATGGCGCGTGTTTTCACCGTCACGCAGGCGATGGACGCGGACGTATTCGGCTTTGGCAAGGCGGCGATCCGTCAATGCGGTTTTATGAGGGAGTGGGACAGCAAAGCTTGGCGCGCGACCTTTCAAAGGCTGAACGTCTCATTTGCTGTAGAAATCCATCTATGATTATATTTTTGTTGATCCAACTGCAAATCGCAGCCTACGCAACCGTCTATCTTGTCCACTGCCTGCGGACCCGCCAGACCGGCGCGGCCTCGGCCTGCCTGCTGCTTTTGGGGCTGCAGATCGGCAGTGCCATCTTTACATTTCTGAAATAGCCTGCGCCGTGCGGTGCAGTTGCATACCATATGAACCCTTGACCAGAATCGTATCGCCGTCATTGAGCAACGCCGGCAGCGCGGCGATCAGCTCCTCCTGCGTCGCGAACCAAAACGCTCGCGAATCGTCAGTCGCCGCTTTTGCCAGCGGTCCCACGCAAAGCAACAGGTCCACGCCGTGCGCCAGAGCGTACTGCCCAACCTCCTCGTGATAGGCGGGCCCGCTCTCGCCCAGCTCCAGCATATCGCCGAAAATCAGCACCTTGCGCCCGTGCTCCGCGCACAGCACATTGATCGAGGCGCGCATGGAGGTGGGACTGGCGTTGTACGCGTCGTTGATCAGGACAAAGTGCCCCGTGTTCTGAATGTGCATACGCCCCGCCGGAGGCACAAAACTCTCGATCCCGCACGCCATTTCCTCGGCCGACAGGCCCAACTGATGTCCGACCGCGACGGCGCAGAGCGCGGTCGTCACCATGTGTTTGCCCGGCATAGGCACCCTGGCGCACAGTGTGTGACCAAAATAATGCGCGGTAAAACTCGTGCCGTCCAAGCCGTGGGAGACCAGATCGTCCGCATAAACCGCGTTTGAGAGCGACAGCCCGTAGGTGACCGCGCCGTGCAGGGTGGCCAGCAGATCGTCGTCCCCGTTGACCACCGTCATCCCGCCCGGCCGCATATGGGCCAGCATGGCGGTTTTCTCCCGAAAGATTCCGGCACGCGTCCCGAAAAACTCGATATGCGACTCGCCGATATTCGTCAGGACGCAGAGGGTGGGCTCGGTGATACGGGCCAGCTCCGCGATCTCTCCGAAGTGATTCGTGCCCATCTCCACAACGGCGACCTGATGTTCGGGCGTAATGCCCAGCAAGGTCTGCGGCACGCCGGTCTGATTGTTCAAATTGCCCTTTGACTTGTGCGTGACATAACGCTGCGACAGCACGGCGCAGAGCATTTCCTTCACCGTGGTTTTGCCCACGCTGCCCGTCACGCCGATGACGGCGATATCGAACAAACGCCGATAAGCCAGCGCGATCTCGTGCAGGGCGGCCACCGTGTCCGCAACCAAAATATGCGGGGAGGGAACGGCGCAATCCGTCAGACAGCAGCGCGCGCCGCACCGCATGGCCTCCTCCGCGAAGGCGTGCCCGTCGTGGAAAAGCCCGCGAATGGCGACATACAGATCGTCCGGCTGCAGCAAACGCGTATCAATCGTAACCGCGCGCGGTGAGGCAGACAGCAGCGCGGGATCTCCGACAAAGGTCCCGCCTGTGATATGAGCAAGTTGCGCAATGGTAAAGGGAAACATATTATTTCTCCAAAGAAAGGGCAAGGATTTGCGCGCAGAGCGCCGCATAGGACAGTCCGGCCGCCTGCGCCTCCTGCGGCAGCAGGGAGGTGGCGGTCATGCCCGGCAGCGTGTTGGCCTCCAGACAGTAGAACGACCCGTCCCGCGCCAGGATAAAATCGATCCGCGCATAGACCTTGAGCCTCAGCGCGTGAAAGGCGGCCAGCGCGGCGGCCTGCATCGTGGCCGTGGTCCTCTCGTCCAGCTCAGCAGGGCTGACCTCCAGCGCCGCGCCCGGCTGGTACTTGTTGTGGTAGTCGTAAAACCCCTCGTTGGGGATAATCTCGATCAGCGGCAGCGCGCGTTCGCCCAGCACGCCGCAGCTGAGCTCGCGCCCCTCGATATAGTCCTCGACCAGCACAGAGTCCTCCAGCGCGAAGGCAGCGGCAAGCGCGTCCGCAAGTTCCGCTTGCTCCCGCACGATAGAGATACCCAGCGACGAGCCGCCCGAAAGTGGTTTCACCACGCAGGGCAGACGGGGCGTCGGGCAGGGCTGACCTTTTTCCAACAGGATTCCCGGCGGGGTAAGAATACCGTGTTCGCGAAACGCAGCCTTTGCGGCCTCCTTGTGCATGGCCAGGGCGCAGCCGCGCGCGTCGGAACCTGTATAGCGCACGTCCAGCCCATCGAGCCAGGCCTGCACGCGTCCGTCTTCGCCCTCCGCGCCGTGCAGCGCCAGAAAGACGATATCGGCAGCCTTGCAGAGCGCCGACACATTCGGGCCGATGTGATCCGATTCGCCCTCTGTTCGGCTCGCGATGATTGCCTCCCTATCGGGCGCGGCCTGCGATACGCGATAGGGCTCCACAGGCGTAGCCTGCAAAAAGACTGTATCCACATCCGAAGGCAGCTCCGGCATACCGTAAAACAAATCCACCAGCACGGCCCTGTGCCCCAGGGAAAGCAGCGCGTTTGTGATGCCGGAACCGCTGGACAGGGACACATCCCGCTCGGGGGACAGTCCGCCTGCCAGCACGATGATCTTCATACTCATAGGATAAGATATACCACAATTTTTTTCATATGACAAGGGGAGATGGATATCCGCTCAACGCTTGCTCCACAGATCGCGCTGCGCCAGGAGACGAATCACATAATAGGTGTTGAGATATTGATGTTCGGGCGTGACCATGGAAAAATGCAGATGATTTGCTATGGAATTGCCCGTCGTGCCTACCCAGCCGATCTGCTGTCCGGCCCGCACCTCATCGCCCGGCTTGACAAAGGGCGAAAGCTCCCGCATATGCATATACTGGTATTCGTAACCCCGCGCGTCGACCACGCAGACATAGTTGCCCGAGACAGTATTATAGCTTGAGAACAGCACAGTCCCGTCGCTGCACGAGAAAATCGCCACCTGCCCGATACGGATATCCGTGCCCATGTGCAAGCGCGTGCGCCGCGACCGGCCCTCGCCCCAGGTATTGCGCACAAAACGCGAGCGGATATAGGGCAGGGGAGGGACCAGCTCCGCCATCAAGTCCTCCGGCAACTCGGGCTTTTTGTAAAGCGTCGGGCTATATTCACCCCCGTCCGCAAAGACGGTATTCAAGTAAAAGTAAGCCATGCGCGCGTGGTAGGCGTCGTTCGCGGTGCCGCACGCCGCCAAGGAAAAAAAGTCCGGCAAGGTCACGCGCAGGCTTGTCAAACGTTCCCCTTTGAACTGAATCTCAACCGTCAGACTTTCCTCTAAAAACGTGTGCAAACGCGTGCCGTAAACGCAGTAAAGTCCGGCCAGCTGCCTCCAGGGAAGATCGATGGCAATGTCTGTTTTGAGCGCATCCGAATCCGGATAAGCGACGGCCACCGTTTTGGCAGCCTCAAGCGCCGCGCGCGCAAACCCCTGCTCCGTTTGCGTGAACACGTCCCACACATCCCCGAATCTGTGATAGATATTGGGATCCATGCATTCGTATAGTTGCGAGAAATCAAGGAAAAAAGCCGACCAAAACCGCTGCGCGGCCTCTTCTTGCAGCTTCAGATCCCGTGCCATAATCGCAGTAAAATCCAGGGGCTCCGGTGTGGCGAAATCCGACAGCAGCAAGACGCGTGCCGGCGTTGAATCCTCAGCCGAAAAAGCGGGTTCACTGCCCGGCGCGCGCGTAACGGATGCCGTCGCGCTGGCCAGCAGCACGATCAACGCCAGAAGAATAATCACTTGCCAAATATGTCTTCCCATCCCATCAAGTATAACGCGCGCTGCAGGATATTGCAAGATACACCAAAAGCGCCCGGGCGCAATACTATATACCAAACTTTATAGGAGGACACAATATGCAACAACAGTTTATGACGGGCGATTCCTGCGCGATGGCGGGCCGGCCGATGGAACTGGCCGTGCCGGCCGGTCTGGTCGCGGCGGGGGAAGTCTGCTCGGGAAACGTCTGCGACTTTCCCATGCGGCCGCCCTGCGGCCCAAGCGAACCGCTGGCGCAAGCCTGCGTGCCGCCGCAGGTATATCGTATGGGGTTCTGCCCCTGCGAGGCCCTGTGCAACGGAACCCTATTTCCCGAGCTGGTCTCGCGGTGGCAGCGCAGCAACTGCAATGAGGTGTGAGCATGGATAGAATGACAGAACAATGTTTGCGCAGGAAAATCCAGGAGGCGCGGTTTGCCTGCATAGATTTGCAGCTTTACCTGGACACCCACCCCGACGATATGGCGGCGATGATCGACTACAACTGCTACAGCGAGGCCTTAAATCGCCTGATCTGCAAGTTTGATCAGGAGTTCAGTCCGCTCTTGGGGTTCGGGCAAAGCCTGATGGAAACCGGCAGCTGGGTGTTTGACCGTTGGCCGTGGGAAGTGTAGGGAGGTAGAACTATGTGGATTTATCAGAAAGAACTGGAATTTCCGGTCTGTATCACCAAACCGGACGCGAAGATGGCAAAACTGCTGCTGGCGCAATACGGCGGCCCCGATTCTGAACTGGGAGCGGCCGTACGCTATCTCACGCAGCGTTTCTCCATGCCGGACGCCCGCGTGCGCGCCACCTTAAATGACATAGGGACCGAAGAATTGGCCCATATTGATGACAATATCTAAACTCTTGACAATTTCCAGTATATTTCAATGTTGAATGGATTTTTATTGAGCCCTCTGCCGGAGCTTTCTCTGTAGTAGGATATTTTGCTTATGACCGTTTTTA
>WRCT01000073.1 GCA_009783775.1 Clostridiales bacterium
CGCAGAACGCCAGGATACTGTCCGCCACCTCGTCCATCGAATAGTTCATGCTGTCTGGCCGGCCCGAGAACCCCGCGCCGATCAGATCAAAGGCGATCACGCAGTACCGCTGCGCCAGCGCGGGCATAATGTTGCGCCAGGTGTAGAGACTTTGCCCGGGCGCGTGCACCAAAAGCAGCGGCTCCCCCTCGCCCATGGCCAGGAAGTGGATTTTTGTTTCCTCCGGCTTGGGCGCTCCCTTTTGGGGAAAGCCGGGCAGGGAGATATTGACAAACTCGCCCGTTCTGTCCGTATTCTTAATTGTTTTTTGCAAAAATTCCATGCCTTTCACCTCGTACTCTATATTAAACCAAAAGAAAGTCTTGCACAAGTAAACAATCTGCAAAAAAAACGTAACGAATTTTTTGTTTCGGCTTTTCGAAAAAACCCGATTCCTGCTATACAAAAAAGATTTTGTCTGTTATGATAGTAGAACACTTAAATTTGAGGTGTGTTGATGGAACAATACAAGGAACAACACAAAGAGATATGGTCGCTTGCGAGGGCGAATATGCGCCAGCAAGGAATCAACGAATTGGCGTTTCGCCGCTGCGTTGAGCCACTTGACGCGGTCGCGCTGCAACACGGCATTTTGGTATTGCAGGCGCCGGACGAGGCCACCAGGACCACATTGAAGGAATATTATTTCGACCATCTCCGCACGGCGGCACAGCGCGCCAATACGCAGGTGTTGGACGTGCTGGTGATCCTGCCCGCAGAACGCGGGAAGTATACGGAGGAAGAGCCTCTCCCGTTGGACTCACAGGAGCTTAACCCGAATTACACCTTCGACACCTTTGTCGTCGGCAATTCCAACAACTATGCCCACGCGGCCGCGCAGGCGGTGGTGGAGGCGCCGGGCAAGGCCTATAACCCTCTGTTCATCTATGCCAACGTGGGTCTTGGAAAAACGCACCTGATGCACGCCGTTGGGAACGCGATCAAGGCGCAAAACCCCGGCGCGCGTATTCTTTACGCGACCAGCGAAACCTTTACCAACGAATTGATTGAGGCGACGCGCAGCGGCAAAGTGGGCACGAACGTGGAGTTTCGCCAGCGTTACCGCAATGTGGATCTGCTGATGATTGACGATATTCAGTTTCTCGCCAAAAAACCGGGCACACAGGAAGAGTTTTTCAACACCTTCAACGCGCTGCACAGTGCGGGAAAACAGATTATCGTCAGCGCGGACCGGCTGGCCAAGGAGATTCCCGATTTGGATGAGCGTTTGCGTTCCCGTTTTCAATGGGGTTTAGCGGCGGATATCCACCCGCCGAATATCGAAACGCGTATCGCGATCTTACGCAATCGCGCGCAGCATGAAAACATGACGGTGCCGGACAATGTCATCTCTTTTATCGCGGAGAATATGCAAAACGACATTCGGCAGTTGGAGGGGAGCCTCAGCCGTGTTTTGGTCTTTTCCCGACTTCGGCGAGTCCCTGTCTCCTTGTCCTTGGCAAAGGAGGCCTTAAAAGATCAACTCCCATCCGTGACCCGTTTGGAACTTTCCCCCGCACGGATCAAGGACTGTGTGGCGGAGTACTATGGTATTTCTGTGGATATGCTGATGAGCCAGCGCAGGGACAGAGAGGTCGTCGTTCCCCGTCAAATCGCGATGTACCTCTGCCATACGCTGCTGTCCATGCCCTATCAGCGTATCAGCGCCCTGTTTGGTCGGAGCGACCATACGACCGCTATGAACGCCTGCGAACGCATTAACGCTTTAATGCGGGAAGATTCTTCCTTCAGAGATCGCGTTGCGGATTTTAAGCAACGGTTGCAGCAGGGCGGCGGCGCAAGCTGATTTATTACCCGTCAAAGCCTGCGCTGAAGGGTTTCGTTATCCACATTTTCACCGTGGAAAAGATGTGGGGGAAATGTGGAAAAAGAGGATAATAGGGATAAGATGGATAAGTCTCTGTGTTCTCCACGGAGAATGCACAGGGTTATCAACAGAAGATTTGCCCGCATAATCGAAGAAACGGACGTTATCCATGGTATGCACGAGGCCTACTTCTACTCCTACTCCTATACCAATCAGGGGGAAGGCGCAAAGCGGACAAACCTGGTGGATAAGTGAAAGGTATCAATAGAGCAACAATGCGTGAAAGGGGTCAAAAATCATGAAACTGTATTTGGATGTGAAAGAGTTGAACGCCGGAATTCAATCGGTCATTAAGGCCATGCCGGTGCGTACCGTGATGCCGGTGCTGGATGGCATCTATGTGGAGGCGACTGCCGGCGGCATTCGGCTTCGGTGCTCGGATCTGATGATGCAGAAGGAGTGTTTTCTGCCGGCTACGGTGGAGGAAGAGGGCGCCTGCGTCATCCCGGGAAAATTATTCAGCGAGTATGTCCGCAAATTGCCGGACGCCATCGTGCAGCTTTCATTAGACGGCGCGGTCCTGACGATTCAATGCGGAAAGACGCAAAACCAGTTGCAGAGCATTGAGTGTGAAGAGTTTCCCGAAATGCGCTTTGCGGGGGACGCGTTTTCGCTTAATCTGCCTTCCGTTGTCTGCAAAGAGATGATTCTGTCCACGGTCTTTGCGACCAGTGTGGATGACAGCAAGCCTGTATTGTCCGGCGCGTTTGCGGAGGTGAGCGGGGATAAAATGACGCTGGTGGCGACGGATGCCTATCAGTTCGCGATGTATACCTGGCGCTTGCCGGCGCAATCGGAGGAGAGAACCGCCATTTTGCAGGGCAAGGCGCTGACGGAAATTGCCCGCATGATGGATGAGGCAAAAGAAGAAGTGGAGATGGTATTTTCCAAGACCCATGTGAAGGTGGATTTGGGGCATACCTGTTTGGTCAGCCGATTGCTGGACGGCAACTATATTGATTATAAGAGAATTTTGCCGAAGGAGAGCAGCACCCGCGTATTGCTTTCCCGTCTTGCTCTGATGGAGGCGATCGACCGCGCCCAACTGGTGGCGCGGGAGGGGAACAATCATATTGTGCTGTCGTTCTCCGATGAGGTTGGGACGATTTCCGCGCAGAGTTATGTGGGAAAATTCCATGATGAGCTGGAAATCCAAATGACCGGTGAGAATCTGGAGATTGCCTTTAATCCCAAGTATTGCATGAATATATTGAAAAGCATGGAAGATGAAAATATTTATATGGAGTTTAACGGCAGTATCAATCCTTGTGTGGTGCGGCAGGTGCAGGAGGAAAAACAGTATTATCTCATTGTGCCAATGCGGATTTATTAAAAATAAAAACGGCTGAAACAGGCTAAAATACTGGAGTTTTTGAGAAATGTTCCACGTGGAACATTTTGCGTGTCAGATGGAAAGAGAAGAAAGAAAGACAAAGATTATTACGGTTGCCAATCAAAAGGGGGGCGTAGGAAAAACCACGACCTCTGTAAATCTCTGTGCTTGTTTGGCGCAGCAGGGAAAGAAAATCCTGCTGCTGGATATTGATCCTCAGGGAAATGCCACGGGCGGTTTGGGGATAGAGAAAAGTAACAGCAGGGTCTCGCTGTATGACGCTCTTATTTGTGACGCTCCCATCGAAGACGCTATACTGCCGACCATGCTGGAGTCCTTGTTTATTGTTCCGTCCCATATTGAAATGGCGGGCGCGGAGGTGGAGCTGGTCAATACCATGGCGCGGGAACAAAAATTAAAGCAGGCCTTACAGCCGGTGCTGGGGCAATATGATTATGTTTTCATCGACTGCCCGCCCTCGCTGGGTTTGCTGACATTAAACGCGCTGACGGCGGCGGACGCCCTTTTGGTTCCCATTCAATGCGAATATTACGCGTTGGAGGGGTTATCGCAGCTGATGAACACGGTGCGCCTGGTGCGGCGAAACTTAAACGCGTCGCTGGATTTACATGGCGTGGTGATGACCATGTTCAGTATGCGCGCCAATCTTTGCACGCAGGTAGTGGCCGAGGTGAAAAAATATTTCAAACAGCTGGTATACGATACCATGATTCCGAGAAGCATTCGCCTGGGCGAGGCGCCGGGGTTCGGCCTGCCCATCTCCCTGTACGCGCCCAAGAATGTCGGCGCGCGGGCCTATGCGGAGCTGGCGCGGGAATTTATTGAGCGGGAGGAGAAACATGGATAAAAAGAGGAGCGGGTTGGGTCGGGGGTTGGACGCGTTATTCCCGGGATTTGACGAGGAATCGTCTTCCGGTTCGGTTTTGATGGTCAATGTCCGCGAGAACGACACGAATCCCACACAGCCGCGCAAGAGTTTTAACAAGGAAACCCTTCAAGAATTGGCGCATTCCATCAAGCAGCACGGTATTGTGCAGCCGCTGTTGGTGACAAAGAGCGGGGAGCGCTTTTTGATCGTCGCAGGGGAACGGCGATACCGCGCCGCGCGGATGGCGGGACTTTGGGAGGTTCCCGTATTGCTGACCGCCTGCAATCCGCAGGAGATGGCGGAGGTCGCGCTGATTGAGAATATCCAGCGCGAGAACTTGAATCCCGTAGAGGAAGCCTCGGCGATCGTCTTTTTGATGAAACAGCACGATCTGTCGCAGGAAGAGGTGGCCAAGCGTATCGGAAAAAGCCGCTCGGCAATCTCCAACAGTATCCGCTTGCTGTCCCTGCCCGTTGATATCGTGATGGCGGTGGAAGACGGCCGGCTGACTGCGGGGCACGCGAAGGTTTTGGCCGGTATCGCCGATGAAAATCGGCAATTGCGTCTGGCGGAGAAGGCCTTGATAGAAGGCTGGACGGTTCATCGGCTGGAAGAAGAAGTGCGCGGCGTGCGCAAGAAAAAGACAACGCGCTCCAGAAAGCGGGAGATCAGCGGCGATATGCGGGAAGTGCTGGGCGAGCTGCGCATGAAATATATCGCGCGAATCGACATGACCGGCACAGAGAAGAAAGGTAAGATTATCTTCTCCTATTACACCGAGCAGGAACTGGACCATTTGTATCAGCAATTGACGGAAGACCGATAGTTTTATAAAAACAACAAAGACCACCGATTGCGCGGTGGTCTTTTTGGAGTGGTTTGACTATATGTTATTTCTTTGTTTCCTTTGCGGCGGGCTTTGGTTTTTCTCCGGCCGGCTTTGGCTTGGCGGCGGCAGGCGTCTTTTTTTCTGCGGGAGGGGTTGCCGCTTTTGGTTTGGCGGCGGGTTTGGTTTCGGGTTCCGGCTTCTTTGCAGGAGGCGCGGGCTTTTTCTTCGGTTTGGGGGGCGCCGGTTCTTCGGGCACAATGCCGAGCAGGGTTTCATACAGCTGCCGGTAGGTGCGGGCTGACGCGTCCCAGCTGTAATCGCAGGCCATCGCGCGGCGCATGAGCCGTTTCCAAGCCTCTTTGTCGTCGTAATAAACGGCGACCGCGCGCTCGATCGTTTGCAGCATTTCATGCGCGTTATAGTTGCTGAAACTAAAGCCGTTGCCCGTATTGTCAAAGGCGTTATAGGGGACGATACTGTCTTTTAAGCCGCCTGTCTCCCGCACAATGGGGACGGTGCCGTAACGCAGTGCGATCATCTGTGACAGGCCGCAGGGCTCAAACTGAGAGGGCATTAAAAACATATCGCTGCCCGCGTAAATGCGGTGCGCCATGCCTTCGTTCAACTCGCAGCGCAGCGCAAGCCGCCCGGGATACCGGCCCTGCGCACGCGCAAAGAGCATTTCATAATGCGCGTCGCCTTTGCCGAGGACAAGCAGCTGCACGTCCATGCGCAGAATGTCGTCGAGTACGTGCTCGACCAGATCCAGGCCCTTTTGCGGCGTTAAGCGGGTGATCATGGAGATGACCGGCGGCGTGTCCCGTTGTTCCAGTCCGCACTCCTCTTGCAGCTGACGCTTTAGGACCAGCTTGTTTTCAAAGGACTTGGCGTTGAAATGTACGTTCAAAAAACGGTCGTCCCTTGGATTGAAAATGGTGTTGTCGATCCCGTTTAGTATACCGGAGAGCACGTCCTGCCGCTTGCGCAGTACGCCGTCCATGCGCTCGCCGAAGTATTCTGTGCGAATCTCCTGGGCGTAAGCCGGACTGACGGTAGAGACGTGGCTGGCAAACACAATGCCGGCCTTCATAAAGGAGACCAGACCGTAGAACTCCAAGTTATCGGGGGAGAAATAGCCTTCGTTTAAGCCAAGGATCGGACCCATGCGCTGCCAGGTATACAGGCCCTGATAGCGCAGGTTGTGAATAGAATACACCGTTTTGATCTTTTGGTACCGCTCGTCCCAGGCGTACTGCTCGTGCAGCAGGACGGGGATCAGGCCCGTTTGCCAGTCGTGACAGTGCAGCACGTCAGGGAAGAAATCAATGCGGCTCAGACTCTCCAGTACAGCGCGGCAGAAGAACGCGAAACGGAAACCGTCCTGCTCCTGTCCCGTGTAGATCTCCTCGCCGCCAAACACGGCCAGGTTATCCACAAAATAATAGGTAATGCCGTTGTCCTCCACAGAGTCAATGCCGCAGTAGACCTGCTGGCTGCCCATCAGCACAGAGAAGTGACCGATGTGCGTCATGCGGCTGACCCAGTAGTAGTCGATCACGCGGTACTTGGGCAGGATTACGCGCACGTCCACACCCTCTTTTTTGAGCGCGATGGGCAGGGAGCCCACGACATCCGCCAAGCCCCCCGTTTTGACAAAGGGAACACACTCGCTCGCGGCAAACAATACTTTCATAAAAAACCCTCCAGACCGCATAAACACTGCGTTTTTTGAGAAATGTTCCACGTGGAACATTTTGAAAAACCCTTGTTTACACTACATGATTTTTCTTGATGATAATGGGGAAGTTGTCATACCCCACCAGCATACGGGTCGGGCGAATCACCACGCCCTTGTCCAAAATGACATGGTCGAGCACCGCGTCTTCGCCGACAGTCACACCCTGCATGACGATACTATTGCTGACCTTCGCGCCCTTGGCGATCTTCACGCCCCGAAAGATTACGCTGTTTTCCACCGTGCCGTCGATTAAGCAGCCGTCCGCCAGAATGCTGTGGCTGACCTTGGCGTCATTTCCGTATTTCGCGGAGACCTCGTCCTTCACCTTGGTAAAGATCCGGTCTTTGTCAAACAAATCGACCGCCACCTCCTGCGCCAGCAGTTCCATGCTGTGCTTGAAGTAGGTGAGCAGGGAGTCAAGCCGTGCCACATAACCGTCATACTTGTAGCCGCAGGTTTTCATGGTACTGTATTTGCGCAGGATCACATCGCGCAAAAAGTCATATTCGCCCCGCGCATAGGCCTCCTCCACCAGGTATTCCAGCAGGCCCTTGTCGAAGATGAACACATCACAGCTCTGACAGTCGGTCTTGGGGCGGTAGGGGTTGAGCTCCATGTCCATGACGCGGCCCTCGCCGTCCACGGTCAGGCGCAGATCGCCGTTGTGGGAGGCAGGATCCAGCGTCGGCCGTTCGTTGTAGAGAATGGTCAGGTCCGCTCCGCTTTGGATATGCTTTTCCAGCATATCGTTGAACCGCATATTGAAAACGGTATGACTGCCGGACAGAATGACGTATTGCTCCGCGCTCCTGCGGATATAACCGATCGCGGCGTGCAGCGCGTCCACGGTGCCGCGATACAGGCCCACGTTGCTCTTGGTCATAAAGGGCGGCAGGATAAACAGGCCCTCGCGTTTTCTGTGCAGATCCCATTCCTTGCCCGCGCCCAGATGGTCCATGAGCGAATGATAGTTTTTCTGCGTCAGCAGGCCCACGTTGGTAATGCCCGAGTTGACCATATTGGACAGGATAAAGTCGATACAGCGATACCGCCCGCCGAAGGGCACGGCCGCAACGGCGCGGGAGAGGGTGAGCTCCTTCAATTGGGGCGTGCTTTCGCCCGTATAGATGAGACCGAACGCGTTGCTGATCATAGGGGTAGCCCTCCTTCCTGGTTGGGATAGTAGATATCGTGATCCAATGACATTCCCTGCGGCAGATAGGTTTCGGCGGGAATCGTCAAGTCGTTGCCCACGATTGTCAGATCGCCGGTGAGCTCCGTATCCAAGACCTCGCCCTCGCGCGGCGGGCCGCCGATGACCGTGCCGTCCCCGATGATGACGTTCTCCCCGATAATTGCTTTGGAAATCTTGCAGTTCTTTCCGATCTTGGTCCGCGGGAAGATGATGGAGTCGGTGACCTCGCTGCCTTCATCGACCACCGTGCCGCAGAACAGTACGGAGTGAGCGACCTTTCCGCGTACCACACTGCCCTCTGTGACCAGCGCGTTGGCGATCTCGGCATTGTGTCCCACATAGTGCGGGGGCATGACGGGGTTGCGCGTATAAATGCGCCAAGCGGGATCGTTGAGTTCCAGCACGGGC
>WRCT01000074.1 GCA_009783775.1 Clostridiales bacterium
CGTGGAGTATGAGACGGACGCGCGTCACTACGCGCACGTGGACTGCCCGGGCCACGCGGACTATGTCAAGAACATGATCACGGGCGCGGCGCAGATGGACGGCGCGATTCTGGTCGTGTCGGCCGCAGACGGCCCCATGCCACAGACGAGAGAGCATATCCTGCTCGCGCGCCAGGTCGGCGTGCCCTACATCGTGGTGTTCATGAACAAGACGGATCAGGTCGACGATCCCGAGCTGTTGGAGCTGGTCGAGATGGAAGTGCGCGAGCTGCTTTCCAGCTACGAGTTCCCGGGCGACGATATCCCCATCGTGATGGGTTCCGCCCTGCACGCGCTGGAGGCGCTGACCGAAGGCAAGCAGGCGAAGGAAACGCCGGAGTGCCAGTGTATCTTCGAGCTGATGGACGCGGTGGACAGCTATATCCCGACACCGGAGCGCGCCTCGGACAAGCCGTTCTTGATGCCTGTGGAGGACGTATTCTCCATCACGGGCCGCGGCACGGTCGCGACGGGCAGAGTGGAGCGCGGCACGATCAAGGTGCAGGATACGGTCGAGATCGTGGGCCTGACGGACAAAGCACGCAGCGTGGTCGTGACGGGCGTGGAGATGTTCCGCAAGCTGCTGGACCAGGCGCTGGCAGGCGACAACGTGGGCCTGCTGCTGCGCGGCGTACAGAGAACCGACATCGAGCGCGGCCAGGTGCTGGCCAAGCCGGGCAGCATTCACCCGCACACGAAGTTCGCGGCAGAGGTGTACGTCTTAACCAAGGAAGAGGGCGGGCGTCATAAGCCGTTCTTCCCGGGCTATCGGCCGCAGTTTTACTTCCGCACGACGGACGTAACTGGCACGATCGAACTGCCCGAGGGCGTGGAGATGGTCATGCCGGGCGACAACATCAAGATGACGATTGACTTGATCACGCCGATCGCGATCGAGCAGGGCCTGCACTTTGCGATCCGCGAGGGCGGCCGCACCGTGGGCGCGGGCGTCGTGGCGTCGGTTGTGGAATAGATACCAGATGCCAGATACCAGATACCAGACCGCTCACGCGGGATAGAACCTTAAGGGGCGCAAGCGCGTCCCTTTTTTCTGGGATCTGGAGTCTGGAATCTGGAATCTGAAAACCGGAGGTTTTCCATGATTCATTTTGAATGTGACTACAATGAGGGCGCGCATGAGAATGTGCTGCGCCGGCTTTCCCAGACCAACGCGGAGCAGACAAGCGGTTACGGCGAGGACGGATATTGCGCGCAGGCTGCGGAGAAGATTCGGTCGCTATGCGAGGCGCCGAACGCGCAGGCGCATTTTTTAGTCGGCGGCACGCAGGCAAACGCCACGGTCATCGACGCGGCTTTGCGCCCGCACCAGGGCGTGCTGTCCGCGCATACGGGCCATATCGCCGTGCATGAGACGGGCGCGGTAGAGGCCTGCGGACATAAGGTGCTAACCCTGCCCGGGGCGGACGGCAAGATTACCGCCGCGCAGATCGCGGCGGCGGTGGATGAGCATTGGGCCGACCCCAGCTTTGAGCATATCGTGCAGCCGGGCATGGTCTATCTTTCGCACCCGACCGAGCTGGGCACGCTGTATTCCCTGGCCGAGCTGCAGGAAATTTCCCGCGTGTGCCGCGAAAAGTGTCTGTTTTTGTTCGTGGACGGGGCGCGGCTGGCCTATGGGCTCGCGGCGCGGGGCGCGGATGTTACGCTGCCCGAGCTGGCAAAGCGCTGCGATGTGTTCACCTTCGGCGGGACCAAGGCCGGCGCGCTGTTCGGCGAGGCGGTGGTGATCACAAATCCCGCGATCGCCAAAGATTTTCGGTATCTGATCAAGCGGCACGGCGGTATGCTGGCCAAGGGTCGGCTGCTCGGACTTCAGTTTCTGGCTTTGCTGGAAAACGACTTGTATCTTTCGCTCGGCAATCACGCGATCGCGCAGGCAGGCCGTATCCGTGACGCGTTTGCCGCTGTGGGAATTCCTCTTGCCTTCGATTCGCCGGCCAATCTGCTCTTTCCCATTCTCACCAAAGCGCAGGCAGACTATCTGCAAACCAAATATGCATTCTATCTCATTGACCCCTTGGACAACAATCGCTATATATCCCGTTTTTGCACCAGCTGGGCAACGCGACCCGAGGATGTAGAGCAGCTCACCAACGATATAAGAAAACTATAATATGAAAGTTTTTTGAAGGGGGTCTGGGGGGAACTTTTTTTCAAAAAAGTTCCCCCCAGCGTTCCCCTATGGAAACGTAACCGTGATCGTCGTGCCGACCAGCTCCCGACTCTCCAGTTTCAATTGGGCATGGTGCTGTTCGCAGACGTGTTTGACGATGGCCAGCCCCAGGCCCGTGCCGCCGGTCGTCTTGCTCCGGCTCTTGTCCACGCGGTAAAACCGTTCAAAGATACGCGACTGGTGCTTTTTTGGTATACCTATGCCCGTGTCGCGCACCGAGATGGTGTGTCCTGCCACGCGCACGTGCACAGAGCCGTTTTCCCGATTGTAGCGGATCGCGTTTTCCATGAGATTGTAAACCAATTCTGACAGCAGGCTGCGGTTGCCCATGACGATGGTTTCCGCGCCGTCCAGCACCACTTCCACACCGCGCAGGCAGGCGGTGCTGGCCAGGATATCCACGCATTCGAGGGCAAGGGCATATAGGTCCACGGCCTCGATATGCTTGGGGCGGCCGGACTCGTCCAGTTCGCTCAACTGTATGACGTCCGAGACCAGCGCCAGCATACGGGTCGCCTCGGATTGAATGCGCAGCGCGAACCGCTGCACGTCCTGCGGCTGCGCCATGCCGTTTGCGATCATCTCCGCGTAGCCCGAAATGGAGGTGAGCGGCGTTTTCAGTTCGTGGGAGACGTTCGCGGTAAACTCCTGCCGGATCCGCGCCATACGCTGTTTTTCGCCGATATCCTCCAATAGAACAACGGCGCCGAGCCGCTGGCCGTCCTCGCGCAGCACATCTTTATAGGTGAGCTGCACGGCGCGGGCATGAAGATCAATCAGCTCATGATCGCCGTGCCGCACGTCTTGTAAAAAATCATTGAGCGGCTTGATTTGCAGGGCAAAGATTGATATGTCGTCGGGGCAGGCGGAAACGTGCAGCAGCGCCAGCGCACGCCGATTGCAGGAGGTAATCCGCCCGCTCAGGTCCATGACAAGAATGCCGATGTCGAGTTCGTCTAAAATCTTTTCCTGTAGGCTGTTTTGCGGCACGCTATGCTCCCAACCGATAACCCATATTGCGAATGGTCTCGATCAGCTTGCCGCTTTCGCCCAGCTTTTTGCGCAGGGTTTTGATGTGCATATCCACGGTGCGTGACGCGCCCTCAAAGGCAAAGCCCCAGACCGCTTCCATCAGTTCCTTGCGGGACATGACCGTGCCGCTGCTCGCCATCAGGTGCTTGAGCAGCTCAAATTCCTTATAGGTTAAGGACACTTCCTCCCCGTTTACCGTCACGCGGTGCTTGTCCTCGTCCAGTATCAGGTCTTCGTATTCCAAAACCCGAACCTCTTTTTGCGTGCGCCGCAGCACTGCCCGCACGCGGGAGACCAGCTCCATCACGCCAAAGGGTTTGGTGATATAATCGTCCGCGCCCAGGTCCAGGCCCTTGACCTTGTCCATCTCGGAAGTCTTTGCCGTGACCATAAGAAGGGGCAGCTCACGTGTGCGTGCGTCCTTGCGCAGGGACTTTAAGATGGACAGCCCGTCTTCGTCGGGCAGCATGATGTCCAGCATAATGAGCGCGGGCAGTTTTTTCTCCAGCGCCTCAAAAAGCTCGCTGCCCTTGCCGAACTTCTGCACGGCATAACCCGCGCCCTCCAGCAGATATTCCTCCATCTCTTGAATGTGCAGATCGTCCTCTACCAAATATATCAGTGACATAAATTTCTCCTTTGCGTTCGTTCTTTTGTGTTAGTTCTTTTCTCCTGCCAGTTCACATATCGCCTCGGCCAGCAGGATGGTGTTTGTGCGGAGCTCTTTCAATGACATGGACTCGTCGGGCATATGGCACTGGCTGGCCCCGCCCTCCGGCACCGGCCCGAACCCCACCGCACCCACAAAGGCGCGCGCGTAAGTCCCGCCTCCGATGGCCAAAGGCCGCGCATCTCTTTCCATATATTGAGTATACACCTTTAAGAGCCCGCTGACAAGCTCGCTGTCCTCGGGCACAAAATGGCCGGCTTTGCCATGCGTTACGGTACGCGAAAAGCCAATCTCGCAAAAGAGCGCGTCCCAGGTTGCGAGCAGCCCTTCAGCCGTTTGCGAAAGCGGGTAGCGGCAGTCCATTTCCAGGGCCATGCCCTCCGCGTCCGCTTGCAGGATAGAGGGCACGAGCGTCAGGCGGCCCGAATCGTCGGTAAGAGCTATCCCCATACGCTCGCCATGTTGGTCCATACCCAGCAGCACGGCCAGCGCGCGCACGGTCTTCGCGTCCTCCGGCGGCAGGTCCTGCACGACCAGTGCCTGCAGCAACCCTTGCAGCGCGTTAAATGCCAAGGCGGGCAGGGAGGCGTGGCCGCCGCGACCGGTCACCGTCAGGGTGTTTTCTTCAAACGAGCCCGTGAGTTCAGGGGGCAGAGAAAAGGGCAAAGCGGGCTTTGGCAGGGTCGCGCTTGCCGTGCCGGGAATCACATTCGCGGCCGTGCCGCAGTCGATGCGCAGGGCGGAGGGATATTTTTTCTCATAACGGACCTGCAAAATCCCGCGCTCGGCGTTGACCACGGGATAGTCCGCGTCCGGCGAAAAGGCCAGGTCGGGGTCGGGCTCGGTCTGCTTGTACCGCGCAATGCAGTCCCAGCCGATCTCCTCATCGCAGCCCAAAATAATACGCACGCGGCGGGTTAGCTTTATACCCGCCTCGCGCACCGCCGCCAATGCGTACAAGGCGGAGACCGCGGGGCCCTTGTTGTCCACGACACCCCGCGCGTAAATGCGTCCGTTGTGGATCTCCGCGCCAAAAGGCGGCCAGGTCCAGCCCTCGCCTGCGGGAACTACGTCCAAATGTGCCAGAACACCCAGCGTTTCCTTGCCCTCGCCGTAGTCTACCGTGCCGCAAAGCCCGTCCAGGTCCTGCGTATCGGCAAAGCCCAGCCGATTTGCCAGCGTCAGGGCCGCCGTCAGCGCGTCATGAAGGGCCTCCCCGCGCGAGACCGAGGGAATGCGCAGCAGCGCTTGCAGATCGGCGATCTGCCGATCCATCATGCGATCTATGATGTCATGTAATTTCTTGTTCATTCTTTCTATGATAACCGCGAAAGGCGCGAAAAAACGCGAAAGCGCAGCGTTATCGCAATGGAGCAAAACCGGAACCCAAAACCTCGCGGGTGTCGATGATGGAGATCAGCGCGTTCTCGTCATGCTCCAAAACAATCTTGCGTATCTGCGCCAGTTCAATGGTGCGGGCGATGATATAGACCATGGTCTTATCCCGTCCGGTAAACGCGCCCTTGCAGGGGATCAGCGTCACGCCGCGCCGCGCGTCGGACAGCACCTGCGGCGCGATCGCCTCCCATTTTTCGGAGATGATGAACAGCGTCTTGGTGCGGTTGAGCCCCAACAGCGCGTTGTTGAACGCCATGGAGCTGACGAACAGGCCGACGGCGGACAGCGCTGCCATCTCCATATTGGAGACAAAGGCAAAGGCCAGCAGAATGCAAAGGTTGATCGCCATGTTCACCGTGCCGACGGGGAAGGACAGCGCGCGGTTGACCAAAATGGCGATCACGTCCGTGCCGCCGGCGGACGCGCCCTGCCGCACGATCAGCGCGGCCGCGCCGCCGATAATCACCGAGCCGAAGAGCACGGAGATCAGCGGCATGATGGGGTCGTCCATATCGAACACGGGCGGCAGGTTCAGGTTCTGCACGATGGCGAGCAGCAGGGCCAGCATGGCCGCCGTGCAAACGGTATAGATGGCAAAGCGCACGTTTAATTTGCGCATGGCGTAGGCCAGCAGCGGAATGTTCAGGACGACGACCGCCATCCAGCTTTGGATCACCCCGCCGGTCGCATAGTCCAACAGCATACCGATACCCGTAAACCCGCCGTTGACCACGCCCGCGGGCATATACAGGCACACAATAGCAAGCACCTGCCCCAACAGGGCGACAAAAACCACTACGGCGGTCTGGACCTCTTTCCACCAGGTTGTTTTCAAAAACGCAATTTCTTTTTTCATACTTTTATCCTTATTCCTTATTCGTACCGACTAGTATACCCCGCTTGTCAAGCAAACGCAAGATTGCGGCTCTGTTACGGTTGTCATTCTGAGCGCAGCGAAGAATCTAAAACGACTTTATCTGAAGATTCTTCGCTGCGCTCAGAATGGGGCCCACTGATTAAATCGTGAGGTGGAATAGTCGGTCTGCCAAAAACTCCTATGTTGGGACCATTCTGATAGCCAATCTACCCGGCGAACGATTTAATCAGGGGTTCCAATGACACGGAAAAGGGTTAAAAATTGTTATCACCTCCGGAAACGTCCTATTTCAGGGGCTTTTTCGCAAAATGTTCCACGTGGAACATCAAAGCTACCAGTATTCTTCCCTATCGCCAAAACGTTCCCAAATCTCCGGAATTTCGGGCAAAACATCATATGGTTCTATCTTGCACCCATTCCATTCCGTTTCGCCATTTGGCGCCCAGACAGAGGATAGACTGCTCGGGTAATAGAGGATCACTTTTTCGTTGCAGAGCAAGGGCGCGTTCTCTGCCAGCGCGGGCGGATTTCCCAAGAAATAAACCTGTTCAAGTTTATAACAGCCATAAAAAGCTTCATTGTGCATCATTTTTAGTGAGCCGGGAAGAACGATCCGTTTCAGGTCAGCGTATGCAAAGACCCTGTCCGGCAGCTCCTCTATGCCCTCGGGGAGAATGAGGTCGTGCATCCACAAGTCTTCAAACGCATAGGCGCCGATCGTCCGCAAGCTTTTTGGCAGCGTGGTTTTGAAAAAAGCATAACCCCTCGCAAACGCGCCGTCGCCCATGGACACAAGACCTTCCGGCAGAACGATACCGCTTAATGGGGTGCAAATATCCCAGGCGATGAACGCATAGGCCGCGATATGCTTGACGGTGGCGGGAATTTCATAGATGTTCCCATCCCGCTGCGTCGGATAAGCAATCAGGGTAGAAACATCTTTGTCAAACAGAACGCCGTCTATCGCGCAGAAGTTCGGATTGTTTTCATCGACATAAAACGCATCCTGCCAGTTCCAAAAGAAGGCTGTCTCTTCAATCACAGTTACATTTTTGGGGATTTCAAGGAAGGAGACGTCGATATTCTGAAAAGCAAGTTCTCCGATCGTTTGCAGGCTGTCCGGCAAAGACAAGGAGGTGAGATACAGCCCCCGAAACGCGCGGGCGCCTATCTCGGTGATGCCTTCCTCTATAACCAGGCGGTTATACAGGCTGGGCTCATCTCCATAGCTGATGGGAGAGCGAAGGCCAAGCCATAACCAGGGCGCATATTCGTCAATAAAATCCGGAATAGCCCCGGTCCCCGAAATCGTCAGCGTCTCTGTATCGCGGTCCACCCTCCACGCAATCTCGCCGACCGTACCGAAAAGCTGCTCGTCCGAGACGGGCAATGGCACATTGGGATCGTGCGTCGGGGTCGGTGCGGGCGAGGGAAGAGGTTGAATGATGGGCGCGACAGGTTCGCCCGCCCGGCCGCCGCTCCCGCCGCAGGCCGCTGCACCCGCCAAAAGCAGCAGGGCCAGGAAAAAAACAAGAACTTTTTTCATCATAAAACCTTTCTGTCTTGCTACCACTCGTCGCCCCACCGCAGAATACCGGGTTCGTCCCAGTTGCCTGTAATCTCCGGCAGAGTATCGTAGGGCTTGATGTTATAGCCGTTCCATGTTGTTTCGCCATTGGGCGCCCAGGCGGAGGCCAGCACGCGCGGATAATAGATGGTAAGCTCGCCGCGGATACGGTCAAAGGGAAGTCCGCCCCACTCGCTTTCCTCCAGCTTCGGCGGGAGGCCCACAAAATAGGCCTCTCCCAAACTGCTGTCCCAAAAGGCCTGCGCGCCAATCTTTTTCATCGAGGCGGGAATGATGACCAGCCTCAGCATGGATCCCCAAAATGCGCCGGGGCCAATTTCTGTCATTCCTTCGGGCAGCTCCAGCTCGAATACGCGCGCGCAGCTAAAAGCAAGCTCTCCAATGTGTCGGACGCTGGAGGGCAGCTTGAACTCCGTCAGATATTGGCAGAAAGC
>WRCT01000075.1 GCA_009783775.1 Clostridiales bacterium
AACTGGATTCAGCAGAAAACCCAAATCCAGTTCGCTTCCAAGGTGCGCTCAGAGAATGGCCTCATCGCTTTTATCTTTGCTCGCCTCGCCTCCCTTGCCTTTTTCTACTCGTGATTGGCATTATTACATATTAACTGCGATTGGTAAACTTCCTGGTAAATAGCGTTACTTTCTAATAGCGTTTCATGCGTGCCGACGGCGTCGACGCGGCCTTCGTGCAGGACCACGATCTGGTCCGCCTCACGGATAGACGCGATCCGCTGCGCTACGATGAACTTGGTCACGCCGGCATAGCGGGTGCGGAGCGCCTCGCGGATTTTCGCGTCCGTGGCCGTGTCCACAGCGGAGGTGGCGTCGTCGAGGATTAAGATCTTCGGGTCGCGCAGCAGGGCCCGCGCGATACAGAGCCGCTGCTTTTGCCCGCCCGATAGGTTCACCCCACCCTGGCCCAGGACCGTGTCGTAACCCTCGGGGAAGGCGTCGATGAACTCCTTGGCGCAGGCGGCTTGGGCGGCCTCGTCCAATTCTTCCGGCGAGGCGTCCGGCCTGCCCCACAACAGGTTTTCGCGGATCGTGCCCGAGAAGAGCACGCTCTGCTGCATGACCATGCCGATGGATTCGCGCAGGACGTGGGTGTTTAATTCCCGCACATCGTGGCCGCCCACGCGCACGCTGCCCGAGAGCACATCGTAGAGACGGGGCAGCAGCTGCACCAAAGAGGTCTTGCCCGCGCCCGCGCCGCCCAGGACGCCGACCACCTGGCCGGACGCGACCTTAAGATTGATATCGCAGAGCGCGCAGCGATTTGGGTCGTCCACATAGGAAAAGTCCACATGGGAAAAGACCACGGACCCGTCCTGCAAAGCCAGGTCGGAATCGGGGTTTTCGGGAATGGCGGGGACTTCGCGCAGCACCTCGGTCACGCGCTTGGCGGACGCGGCGGAGAGCACGAGGCTGACAAAGACCATGGACAGCAGCAGCAGCGAGACCAGCACGCTGACCACATAGCTCAAAAAGCTGATCAGCTGCCCCGCCTCGAGCCTGCCGAACACGATATCCCTGCCGCCCAAGAGCACGGCGGTGAAGATACAGCCGTACATGGCCAGCGTCATCAGCGGCATACTGAGGATAAAGACCTTCTCGGCCTTGAACTGGGCCGACCGCACTTTGTCCGCGCTCTGCTTAAACTTCCGGTCCTCGAACGGCCCGCGCGCGAAGGCCTTGGCCACGCGGATGGCGATCAGGTTTTCCTGCGCGGACGCGTTGAGTTCGTCATAACGCGCGAGCATTTTGGTAAAGCGGGGGAAGGCCAGCTTGGCGATCAAGATCACACAGCCCACCAAAAAAATAATAGCGCCGAGCAGGATAAACGACAGCCGCCCCGAGATACGGACGGCCATAACGGTCGCCATAATCAGCATGGCGGGGCCGCGCATGAGCAGGCGAATGCCCATCATAAAGCTCTGTTGCAGAAAGTTGACGTCCTGCGTGACGCGGGTCACCAGCGAGGGCGTGCTGAATTTGTCTCGGTTTTGGAAGGAGAAATGGGAGATTTTATCGAGCAGCGTAATCCGCAGGTTCTTGGCGAAACCGTTGGCGGCCAGCGCGCCCAAAACGGCGGAGAGCGCACCCAGCCCCAGCGCGAGCAGGGCCAGCACGGTGATTGTCCCGCCCATGCGCAGCACATAGGACCGGTCGCCCATCTCCAGGCCGATGTCGATCAGATCGCCCATACGCGCGGGAATTAAGACCTCCAGCGCCACCTCGACCAAAATGACGAGCGGTGTTAAGATAGCGAGCCATTTGTATTGTTTGACCTCGGCCAGGAGGAGGGTTAGTTGCTTTTTCATGCGTTGTTTAGATCCAAACTACAATGTACAAACTACAATTGAGGAGTGCCTTCGGCACATTGTATGGGATGTCTGAACATATCATTCAATGGAAAATCCGTAAGGATTTTCTTCCTTCATTGTAGTTTGTACATTGTAGTTTGTAGTTTTCGGGCGGTTCCGCCGCCTATATCTCACTCAGTTTCTTGTAATACGCCAGCGTGTCCGCAGCCTCCTGCGCGGCGCGGTCGAAGAGTTCTTCCGCGACCTGGGGGAACTGTTGCTGCAGGGTGGCGTAACGCGTTTCGCTGATGATGAAGTCCTTGTAATCGGACTTGGGATCCTTGCTGTCTAACACAAAGGGGTTTTTGCCCTCAGCCGTCAAGGCGGGATTGTAGCGGTACAGCTGCCAGTAGCCCGACTCGACCGCGCGCTTGCCCTCGAGGTTGCAATGGCTCATGTCAATGCCGTGGTTGATGCAGGGCGCGTAGGCGATGACCAGCGAGGGGCCCGGGTAGGCCTCGGCCTCGTTCAATGCCTTGAGCAGCTGCGCCTGGCTGGCGCCCATGCAGACCTTGGCGACGTAAACGTAACCGTAGCTCATGGCCATCAGTCCCAGGTCCTTCTTCTTGGTGCGCTTGCCCGCCGCGGCGAACTTGGCCACGGAGCCGGTCGGCGTCGCCTTACTGCTTTGCCCGCCCGTGTTGGAGTAGACCTCGGTGTCCATGACCAGCACGTTGATGTCCTCGCCCATCGCCAAGACGTGGTCCAGGCCGCCGAAGTCGATATCATAGGCCCAGCCGTCGCCGCCGAAGACCCAGACGGATTGCTTGGTGAGCAGGTCCTTGCGCTCGACAATCAATGCGCACTCTGTATCACAGTCACAGCCGCAATCCGCGCAGCCTTGACACATGGCCAGCAGTTTCTCGCCCGCCGCGCGGCTGCCCTCGGCATTTTCTTTGTTTTCCAGCCAGTCAACGCAAAGCTGTTTTGCCTCGCCGTCCAGCTTTTCGGCAAGCGCGGCCACGATATCCGCCAGCTTGTTTCGCCGTTGCATACCCGCCAGCGCGATACCGAAACCGAACTCGGCGTTGTCCTCGAACAGGGAGTTGGCCCACGCGGGGCCCCGGCCCTTTTCGTTCGTCGTATAGGGCGTGGTCGGCGCGCTGCCGCCGTAAATGCTGGAACAGCCCGTGGCGTTCGCGATGATCATGCGGTCGCCGAACAGCTGGGTGATCAGCTTGACATAGGGCGTTTCGCCGCAGCCCGCGCACGCGCCGGAGAACTCGACCAAGGGCCGCAGATACTGGCTGTCACGCACCGTCGCGGCGGCGTTCGGAATGTCCTTGACAGAGAGGCTCAGCGCGTAGTCCCAGTTGGCCCGCTCGTGCTTTTGCGTGGCGGCGGGCTGCATGGAAAGGGCGCAGACCTTGGCGGGGCAGATGTTCGCACAGTTGCCGCAGCCCGTGCAGTCCTCGGGCGAGACCTGGAGCCGATAGGTCAGGCCGGCCAGCTTGCCGACCGCTTTCTTGGTGACAAAACCCTCGGGCTTTCTCTGTTCTTCTTCTTCATTTAGCAGGAAGGGGCGGATCGTGGCGTGGGGGCAGACCAGCGAACACTGGTTGCAGCCGATACAGTTTTCGGGGATCCATTGGGGCACGTCCACCGCAATGCCGCGCTTTTCGTATTTCGTCGTGCCGGTGGGGCAGGTGCCGTCGGCGGATATTTTCGAGACGGGCAGCTTGTCGCCCTGCTGCGCCAGGATGGGGTGGATAAAGTCGCGGTAATAGGGGTCGTCCGTCACGAACGCCTCGCACGCGCCCTCGGTGGTGGTGGCCCAGGATGCGGGATAGTTTACCTCGTGCATGGCGTTTGCGCCCGCGTCGATGGCGTCATAGTTGTGTTGTACGACCGCCTCACCCTTGCGCCCGTAGGATTTCTTGGCCGCCTGTTTCATATAGTCCATGGCTTCCTCGGCGGGGATCACGCCGGAGAGCGCGAAGAAGGCCGACTGCATGATGGTGTTGATCCGGCCGCCCATGCCCGTCTCGCGGGCGAGGCGCGTGGCGTCGATGTTATAAAACTTTACCTTCTTTCGGGCGATGAGGTTCTTGAGCGAGGCGGGCAGTTCGCGCTCCATCTGTTCTAACGTCCAGTTGGAGTTGAGCAGGAAAACGCCGCCCTCCTTGATCCCGTCGGCCACGGCGTAACGCGTGACATAGGACGGGTTGTGGCAGGCGATGAAGTCCGCCGCGTCGATCAGATAGGGGCTTTGGATCGGCTGCTGCCCGAAACGCAGGTGCGAGACGGTGAACCCGCCGGATTTTTTGCTGTCGTAGGAGAAATAACCCTGCACATAGAGGTCGGTGTGGTCGCCGATGATCTTGATGCTGTTCTTGTTCGCGCCCACCGTGCCGTCCGAGCCCAGCCCAAAGAACTTGCACGCGATTGTGCCCTCGGGCGAGGCGTTGACCTGCGGCCCTAACGGCAGGGATGTGAAACTCACATCGTCCTCAATGCCGACGGTAAACTTGTTTTTCTTTGCGCCGTTCAGATTGTCAAACACGGCCTTGACCATGGTGGGCGTGAACTCCTTGCTGCCCAAACCGTAGCGGCCGCCCAGCACGGTGATGCCGTCACGGCCCTGTTCGGCCAGTGCGGTCACGACGTCCTGATACAGCGGCTCGCCCAGGCTGCCGGCCTCCTTGGTGCGATCCAGCACGGCAATGCTTTTGCAGGACGCGGGCAGGGCCTCGATCAGCTTGTCCGCGCGGAAGGGACGGTAGAGCCGCACCTTGAGCACGCCGACTTTTTCGCCCAGCGCGTTTAAGTGACGCACGGTTTCCTCGCAGACGTCCGCGCCGCTGCCCATGATGACGATGACCTTCTGCGCGTCGGGCGCGCCGACATAGTCGAATAGGTGATAGGCTCGTCCTGTAAGTTTCGCGACCGCGTCCATATAACCCTGGACGATGTCCGGCAGCGCGTCGAAGGCGGGGTTGGCGGCCTCACGGCCCTGGAAGTAGATGTCGGGGTTCTGCGCCGTGCCTCCCAAATGCGGGTGCTCGGGGTTCAACGCGCGGGCACGGAAACGGGCCACGGCGTCAAAGTCGAGCAGTTTGGCCATGTCCTCGTATTCGGTCAGCTCGACTTTCTGCACCTCGTGCGAGGTGCGGAAACCGTCAAAGAAATGTAAGAAGGGCAGGGAGCCCGAGATGGCGGAGAGGTGCGCGACGAGCGCGAGGTCGACGACTTCCTGCACGGAGGCGGAGGCGAGCATGGCAAAGCCCGTGCCGCGCGCGCTCATGACGTCGCTGTGGTCGCCGAAGATGGAGAGCGCGTGATAGGCCAGCGCGCGCGCCGAGACATGGAACACGCCCGGCAGCAGCTCGCCGCTGATCTTGTACATATTCGGCAGCATGAGCAGCAGGCCCTGGGACGCGGTGAAGGTCGAGGAGAGCGTGCCCGCTTTTAATGCGCCGTGGACCGCGCCCGCCGCGCCGCCCTCGCTCTGCATCTCCGCGATATGCACCGTCTGCCCGAAGAGGTTTTTCCGCCCGGCCGCCGCCCAGTCGTCCGCGACCTCGGCCATCGGCGAGCTAGGGGTAATGGGGTAGATGGCGGCTACCTCCGAAAAGGCATAGGCCACGTGCGCGGCCGCCGTATTTCCGTCTATCGTCTTCATCTTTGACATATATCTCTTCCTCCGGCTAAATAATGAGTTTTTACAAATCTTGGCAGTGCCTAAAGCACCAAGAAATATTATACCCAGTTGGGCAGGGAACGTCAAATCTTATATTTTTGGTTGAGAGCAGAAAAGTAAAGCCGTTTCGTTTTAGAAAATATTAGAAAAGTGCAAGATAGACCGTTGTTGGAAAGTCCCATTGTTTGTATTATGTACACGGGTGATCTTAATTGCACCCGTAAGCGTTTATTGTGAGGTGTTAAAATGACAAGAAATCTAAAGTTTCAAAGAGCCATTGGAGCAAGAGTAAAGGAGGTGCGAAACACACTAGGCCAAAGTCAAGATGAGTTCGGATTTCAAGTTGGAACAGACAGGACCTATGTAAACAAGATTGAAAATGCCGCCGCCAACATTGGCGTATGCAAGCTCTGCGAGATTTGCGAGCGCGCAGAAATTACGATAGGGGAGTTTTTCGATTCCCCTGCATTTAGAAAAACATATTTTGAAAAGGAGAGTTCAGTATGATTTGGACTATTGAAACGATTAAAGAGCGACTTATATCAATTAAAGCAAAAGGGTACATTCCTGTTCCTGAAAGAAAGTATAGAAAAGATGATGGGATTGTCGGCCAGATTTTAGAGAGTGAGTTTGGCATTACAGAAAACAACTTGCATATTAAGGATTTGGGGGCATTTGAGTTAAAGGGCTTGCGGCACAAAAAGGGAAGATCTTGTATGCTGACTCTTTTTCATCAAAAGTCCTCTTGCGGACTAACCCCCATTCAGATTTTCGATCGATTCGGTTATATTAAAAAATCAAACCGTTCTGACATCATGAAAAAGAAGTTGTTTACGACCATTAGGGGTAATAAAGTAAACAGCCTTGGTTTTATCCTAAGAGTTGAAGCTGAAAATGAAATCAATCTGTACTTTCACGAAGAGTATCTTGCTACATGGGATTTATCGGAGGCAAGAAATAAAATCGATCAGATCGTACTAGCTTTTGCAAACACCAAGGGAACCGTCAACTCAAAAGAAGAACAATTCCACTATACAAAAGCATGCCTGCTTTCCGATATGCTAAGTTTGGCGGATGCTATTGCCGCGGGGGCCGTTGTTATGGACTTGTGTATTGACCAACCGGCTGACGGTTCGAGAGGCGCACATGACAGGGGTCCTCATATTAGAATCCCTGTGAAAAAGCTTGATAAGTTATACGCAAAAATCGAAGAGCTACTTTAAAGTGCAGCTCTTCCCCAATTTGTGGGGTTCCAAAAATCAAGAAGATACTCAAAGGTAGTTCCCATCGTAATATAATTGCTTGGGTATCCAAAAATTCCAATGCCGTTTACAATGTTTCGACGATCCCAAATTATGGTGTTTCGCAACTCGTATCCGGCTTTTTCCATTGCCCGCACGATGTTGATATGCAAGGGAACCCGCTTATTCTCCATCCAAATATCAGAGATGTTTATCACACAGTGTCCCTTATATTTTATTAGTGGCCGAATATTGTGGAAGATTTCGAAGATCGCTTTTTCAAAAGCACCGCATTCCAATATGCCTAGATCGCGTGTATCTTGGCTGTATTGCTCTACTTTCCCAAACTGTTCGTTGTTTCTATCCCGTCTGCTTTTGTTCAACCTTGGCCTGTTTAACAGATTCGCATAAGGGGGAGAGGTAAAAACCATTTTCACAGAATTGGGGGCAATATACCCTGCTATGTTTCTTGCGTCCTCACGAATGGCGATTTGTTGCGTTGAACGATCAAATGAAGCCATGCGACTATTGCATAATGTAATATACTCAGGCTTTAGATCAAAGCCAATTGCATTCCTTTCAAGGTCATTGGCAGCAACAAGAGTCGTCCCAGAGCCAACAAAGGGGTCGAGAATAAGCTCTCCTTTGTGCGAAAAAAGCTCAATCGTCTTTTTGGCCATTGAAATCGGGAAAGTAGATGGATGAATACTTTTCTTTCTAACATCTCTTTCTTCATATTTGAAGTTCCAAACGCCAATCTGGCTTTGCATCCAATCCTTGGGCGCCATACAGGAAATATGCGTGTGAGGGCATTGACAGATTCTTTGGGAACCAATCTGAATGTATTTATCCACTTGCGTAGTTCATTCCTTCACTTCATTGAAACACTTATGATATCTTGCTTTTGCATAATCAAGAAAGCTCTCATTGATCTCGTGGCCAATAAAGCTTCGTTTTAAGCGATGGCTTACAATCCAGCTTGTCCCCGTTCCCAGAAAAGGATCATATACTACACCATACTTTGGAGAACCGCAGAGAACAATTTGCTCAATTAGTTTTTCGGGAAAAGAAGCCGTGTGCTCCCCATCCAGAGCCTGCGTATTGATGGACCAAACATCACCTGGGTTTTTGAGACTTCCATTTGCTCCAAGAATTTTTACAGCATCCAAATCGAAATAGTAGGATTTGCTTTTCACAAAATGGAATACGTGTTCATAGGTATTATTAAACCGGTCTCTTACGCTGGCAGGAATACGGTTGGGTTTATGCCAAATAATGTCATCTCTTAAAATCCATCCTCTTTCCTGCATTTTGATGGCAAACCGTGAAGGAATAAGCAATAACTGTTTGTTTTGATATAACTTCCCGT
>WRCT01000076.1 GCA_009783775.1 Clostridiales bacterium
CAGCCCCTGTCGCAGCTGGCGCAGTCCATGCAGCAGCTCCAGCGCACGGCCGCCGCAGGCGAGCGCGTCTTTGACTTTTTGGGCGAGCAAGAGCTGTCCGACGAGAGTCAAAAACACCAAAGGCTGGAGAACATCAAGGGCGACGTGACCTTCCAAAACGTGCACTTCGGCTACGAGAAGAATAAGACCATCATCAACGACTTCTCGGCGAACGTAAAGGCCGGCCAAAAGATCGCGATCGTCGGTCCGACCGGCGCGGGCAAGACCACAATGGTCAATCTGCTTATGCGGTTTTATGAATTGGAAAGCGGTCAGATTTGTATCGACGGCACGCCGATCGATCAAGTGACGCGGGAAAATGTGCACGACCAGTTCTGCATGGTCCTGCAGGACACCTGGCTCTTCGAGGGCACGATCCGCGAAAACATCATCTACAGCAAGCAGGGCGTCACCGACGCGCAAGTCATCGCCGCCTGCAAGGCCGTCGGTCTGCACCATTTTATCCGCACCCTGCCGCTGGGCTATGATACCCTGCTCAACGACAAGGCGAACCTGTCCGCCGGCCAAAAACAGCTGCTCACCATCGCCCGCGCGATGATCCAAAACGCACCGCTGCTGATCCTGGACGAGGCGACCAGCTCGGTCGATACCCGCACCGAGCGGCTCGCGCAGGCGGCGATGGACAAACTGACAAAAGGCCGCACCTCGTTTGTGATCGCGCACCGGCTCTCGACCATCAAAAACGCCGACACGATCCTGGTCATGCGTGACGGTGATATTGTCGAAAGCGGCTCCCACACCGCCCTCCTGGCCCAAAACGGTTTCTACGCCGAGCTCTACAACAGTCAGTTTGAGCAAGCGGGATAGGGGAAACTACAATGTACAAACTACAAACTACAATTAAGGAAAAGAAGCCTTGCGGCTTCTTCTCTGAATAATGAGTTGGGATATCCCATCAAATGTGCCGCCGAGAGCGGCACTCCTCAATTGTAGTTTGTACATTTTAATTATCCCAGCGGCGCGACCCAGTAGGCGAGGGTATAACTCCCGCTGCTGCCCCAATTGGGCCGGATCACCACGCCGCCCGCGCCCGAGGCGGACTCGAGCAAAAAGTCCATGCCGTTGATTCGTCCCAGATAAAACCCGATATGATTGCTCACGCCGTTTTTGTCCACCCAAAAGAGCAGACTGCCCGGCGGAACCATGGACAGATCAAACTGTCCGGTGAAGGGGTTGGGGGAGAGCGGGTTGGCCAGGCCGGCGTTTTTATAGTAGTTCAGCTGGTCCCTGCTCGCGCCGGTTTTTACATTGGGAAAACCAGCGTCCTTAAAGGCAGTCATGGTAAACTTGCTGCAGTCGTACTCGCTGTATGTCTTGCCCAACAGCTCCATGCCGGTCAGCATGACCCTGTGGCAGCCATTGTTCGGGTCAAGCGACATGACATAATCAAAGACGGGGTTGGTCCAAAAATCGGGATCCACAATGCGCAGGTTGCTATAAATCTTGTAATACAGTGGGTGGGCGCGCTTGTCCGTCAGCGTGAGCGTGAAGAAAATCTCCCAACGGCTGAGCGGGTCGAGAACCTTCACGGTCGCGAAACCCGCCCAAAGCGCGGTGAGGACGCAGCTGTCGCCCGTCTGCGTTAAGGACAGAATGGCAGGGTTGCTGCAGACAAATTCCAGCTTGGGCGGCGCCGCGCCGTCCAGATCATATGCGACCGTCAGGGTCAGCTGCTCCCCGACTTCCAGCGTGGTTTTATTGAGGGGGGCTGCCCAACGCAGGTTGGAGATCATGGGCGGGACCGTGATCTCGCCATCCAGGTGCGCAAGCTCCACCAGCGCGCGCAGAATAAACGCGGCGTCCGCGCTGTCCACCTTGCCGTCGCCGTTCGCGTCGGCGGCATACCAATTCGCGCCGACCAGCGGCGTCAGCTGCACCAAATAGCGCAAAACCAGCGCGGCGTCGGCGGCGTTCACTCTGCCGTTGCCATCCGCGTCGCCCAGCAATCTGGTCTCCTCAGCCAAACTGACAGAGGGAAACACCATCACCAAACATATTAAAATAACAATAAATCGTTTCATACCTTCTGGAATCTGGAATCTGGAATCTGGCAACTGATCTGCGCCGCCAGGCGCACATTGTTGTATACCAGCTCAATATTCGACGCCAAGCTCTTGCCGCCGGTTAAGTCCTTGATCTTGGCCAGCAGGAAGGGCGTAACGGCCTTGCCGCTTATGCCGCTCTCCTCGGCCTCAATGAGCGCGTTTTCGATCGCCGCCGAGATCACCGCCTCATCCATCGACCAATCCGCGGGAATGGGATTGGCCACCAGCATACCGCCCTGATAGCCCAAAGCCTTGGCGGCGGCGATCGCGTCCGCGATCTCCTTTGGACTTTCCGCGCGCCATTGCAGCGGGAAGGGACTGGTCGCCGTGAAAAACGCGGGCAGCACGTTTGTGCGATAACCGATCACGGGCACGCCACGCGTTTCCAGATACTCCAGCGTCAGCCCCAGGTCCAAAATACTTTTCGCGCCCGCGCAGACCACACAGACGGGCGTGTTGGCCAGTTCCTCCAAATCGGCGGAGATGTCCATCGTATGCTCCGCGCCCCTGTGCACGCCCCCGATTCCGCCCGTGGCAAAGACCGAAATTCCCGCCAGTTGCGCGATGATCATCGTCGCCGCCACTGTGGTCGCGCCGTCTAATCCTTGCGCCAAAAGCAGGGGAATGTCACGGCGGGAGGCCTTGATCACAGCAAGGCCGCTGCGGCCCAAACAGTCGATCTGTTTCTCCGTCAGCCCCGCGCAGAGCTTGCCGCCCAAAATGGCGCAGGTGGCGGGCACCGCCCCGTTCTCGCGCGCAATGCGCTGGCAGGCGAGCGCCGTCTCCACATTCTGCGGGTAGGGCATACCGTGGGAGATGATTGTGCTCTCCAAAGCGATCACAGGCCGTCCTTCGAAAAGCGCGGCCTCCACCTCGGGCGAGCATTGCAGATACTCGTTCATACTATGATACAATCTTGGGCAGTTTGTCGACCAGCGGCAGGGACTTAAACTCCCCCTGCGCGGCGTTTACGATGCCGAGAATGGTAAAGACAAGCATAACGACACTGCACAGCCAGCCGAAAATGGGAACAATGCCGCAGATGATCCAGCCGAAAAACAGCCAAATGCCCTGGTTCGTGTGGAAACGGGCAAAGGGCGAATCCTTCGCGGCCAGCAGCGGCACAAGGAAAAGCAACCCCAAATAGGCGCAGACGGCATAGCCCTTATTGCGGGATATATCGTCTTGACCACTCACAGGGGCGGACCGCTCGCCCTGGGCATTCGTGCCGCAAGCCGCGCAAAAACGCGCACCCTCTTCCATCTTCGCGCCGCATCTTGAACAAAAAGCCATCTTGCACCTCCCAAAAACTCGATATCTTATTATACACAAAAAAGAGGATTATGCAACCCTTCCATTTCATCAGCCCCTTTCGGGCTGATTATGCCTCACTCCCCCCCTTCTCTCTATATCTGTGCTATAATTGAAACATGGCACAAGAAGCTATTGTTTGTGAGCGTGAGGGCGCGGAGAGCATTGTGGTTTTCATCCACGGTTTTATGGGCGGGCCGGGGCAGTTTGCCGATTGGCTGGAGGCGGTCTATGCGGCGGGGTATTCGGTCGCCGCACTGCTGCTGCCGGGGCATGGCGGGTCCGCGCCGGAATTTGCGCGGGCAAGCCGCGCGGATTGGCTGGCGTGCGTGCAGGCGGAAGTTGACCGATGGGCCGCAAAGTACGAGAAGGTTTATTTGGTCGGGCATTCGATGGGCGGGCTGTTGGCGTTGCTGGCTTCGACATGGACCGTACCGGAGATTGCAGGTCAAGCCCGCAATGACATGGAAAAAGAAACTGCCAATAACGCGGTGGCAGGGGTGGTTGCCATTGCCGCGCCGCTGAAGATTCGGCTCGCGCTGCTGCGAAAGTTGCGATTGCTGCTGTATCCGAAAGGCCACCCGATCGCCACTGCCTATCGGCAGGGGAACAGCATCACACGCTTGGGACCGTTTGCGTTGATCCGGCCTTTTCGGGAGCTCATGCGACTGATGAAACAAACAAAGGAAAGCCTGCCGCAGGTAGAGGCGCCTGTGTTTTTGGCACATTCAAAATATGATGAAACCACAAACAGTAAGAGCGCAGAATTGCTTTGCGAGGGGTTGACAAACGCGCCTTGCGAAACGCTGACGTTGGGCAAGTCCTGGCACGCCTGGTATGAGACGGGTGAAAGCGCGCTGATCACAGAAAGACTGTTGGCGTTTATAAAAAACGCCCCGTCGCAGCATTTTCACGCTGATCCCTAAACCCCCGGCAGTTCCTCTGCACCGGCGAGGCCGTTTACCAACGACCGCGCGCGCACATGGGCATAGAGCTCAGCATTTGTGGCGGCGATATAGGGAGACAGGAAGAATATGCCGATACAGCAGGCAAGCAAACCCAAAACAATCCAGCCGAAAAAGGACCACCCCAGCACGAAGATCTCACCCTTTTCCCCGTCCGTCATGCGCTTTGTCAATTCAAAGACGCGCTTGGTCTCCAAATCCGGATTCTCCGCCAGAAGGTAGGGGACATAATAATATTCATATGATTTTACGATGCCCGGGATAATAAACAGCAGCGACCACAGGAAAATCTTGAGGTCATAGAAAAACATCGTTTTCATCACCTTGCGGTATCTGCCCTCCCGAAACGCCCAGAAGAGATTGCCAAAATCCTTCTTGTCGCCGCGCGTCTCCAATAGAACACGGCAGTAGCCCACCTGAAACGGGGTGGTATTATTGCCAGAGCAGGTATTAGTAACGAGATTTCAAGTAATAAAAACCCGTCTCATTATCCCATACATACGCCCTGTAACGGAACGGATTATACTGCCCGATCGTGCCTGCCAAAGACCCGGTCACCGACAGCGGCTTGCCCCAAGCGTCGTATCTGTATTCCACCACGCGCACATTGCTGCTGTTCAGCAACCCGATTACATCGCCCTGCGCGTTGTACTCAAAGAAGTACCAGGCAGTCGGCGTACCGTTGACAAAGTAGTCCATGATCCACGGCTTGCCCGCCGCGTCGTAGGCGAAGGCCATGGTGATGTTTCCATTGCTGTAGCCGATCCCCTCCATCCGCTCCAACTGTCCGCCGCTGTAGTAGTACCGCCAGCCGGTATCGCCATCCCAATCTATTTTCTCTATGCGCAAACCGTTTTTGTCATAGGAATAGTATTGCCGGGCGACGGAAGTGTCTACATAATCAAGCTGATTCCCTTTCCAGACGGCATTCTGCGTCACGCCCGGGATCTTCGTCATATTCCCGTCCGCGTTATACGTAACCGTCGGCGAGGTGACGGTGCTTGTCAAGGTGCCGCTGCTATTATACGTCTTCGTGGCGATTCCCGTCAACTGGTCTTTCCATTGGCCGGTGGAGTAGGTATATTCCACGACCTTATTCGGCGAGGCGGTCGGCGGCAGCGTGCCCGTTTGCACAAGATAGCTCTGGATCGCCCCGGCGTCGGCGGAGTTGACCGTATGGCTGTAGTTCACGTCCGCGTTCTTCATGCCCTGATTCGTCAATGTGCCCAAACCGACGAGATAGTTGTTGATCGCGGTCACGTCCGCCATACTCACCACGCCGTCGCAGTTGGCGTCGCCTAATAGAGTTGGCGTCAAGTAACACCAGGCCGGACTGCCCGAAGGCGGCGCGGGGAAGGGGTTGCCCACCGGGCCGGTCGTATAGGCGTAGGTACTCTCTTTCGTGATATTGCCCGCCGTGTCGTAAGTGAACGCCTTGGTATAGCTGTTCACACTCGTGACCTTGTCCTGATAGTTCTCCCGCGTGAGCTGGTTGGCATTGTCGTAAGTATAGCTAATAAGGTGCGTAAAACGCTGGAAATCCCTATTTCAGGCGAGTGTCAGGAGAACCGTCCCCCTGACACCCTGACACCCGGCGTTCGTGCTGCGCGCCACGTGCACATTGCCGTTCTTATCGTACTCATAAACGTGCATCTGCGCGATCCGGCCGTTGCCTTCACTCTCTGTAGTCTGGACCACGCGGCCCAACTGGTCATAGGTATAGGTCATGGTCGTGCCCTTGAGCAGATCCTGTTCCTTTGCCAGCTGACCCTCGGCATTGTAGGTGTATTTAACGATCGCGGTGAAGGTGCCGGCGGCGCCGGTCATGCTGCGTTTGATTTCAATCAGATTGTCCCAGCCGTCGTAGACATATTCCAGCGTATACCCGCTGGCCAGCTTGACCGTGAGCGGCAGATTGGAGTTGGCCTTATACGTCGTGGTCGAGAGCGCGGTGAGGCTGCCGACCTGGGTCTGGGTCGTGCGGCCGAAGGCATGGAGATATGAGATTGTCAAGGTGCGGAAGGGCCGAAATGCCCTATTTTAGGCGGTTGTCAGGAGAACCGTCCCCTTGACACCCCCTGTTTTATGGGATTCAAACCATTCTGTTAAATTGGAGAATCGGCTGCGAAACTCGACAGGTTCTCCATCAATGAATATCTCATAATTTTCATCAAGAGATTCTAAATAGGTAACCCACCAAACAGTTCCGGCATAAACACCATCGGGTTCAATAAACATCTGAAACTGTGACTCTAAGTTGTCAACAACCCCTTCTTCTCCTGCAATTGAAGAATGCAGCTTAATGATTACATAATAACCTTGTAGTTTTTCACGTCTTACAATGGTGACGGAATATTTTCCTGCGCTACTATTAAATTCAGTATTTTCGTGTCTTTTAATCTCGTCTATACGATTTCTAGGGTTCGCCATCTTCCAGCCTTTTTCTGTTCGCGGCAAAATGTCATACAAATAACCTATCAACTCGTGTTCATCATAAACTATTCTATAAGGATATATAACCAACGTTGAATCTTCGCCATCAAGAGAATCTGCAATTACTCCATCTCGGGTATAATTAAATGCACCTTGCACGGAAGAATGTGTTACAAAGAGGTTTTCAACAGGCAATCGTATTGCCGCCGCTACGCCAAAATACACAATGATTCCCAGCAGACACAATAGTCCTTTAACCCGCAGTCTTTTACCTCTCATAAGGCGTTCAACAATCAGCACCATGGATACGAAAAGCAATATCTCTATCGTCCGCCTCACCCAAATATATGGGGGAATGCTCAGCAGAAACCCCGGCGTGTGATTGGCTTGCAACAGTAACGTCGACAATGGAAACATATTCGCTCCCTCCTTTCAGCACCTAATTATGTCCATGGATAAACGGACATATAACTAACGTGCTCGCCCCTCATAGTCCTATAGTTTGTGATAACAGCTACGGCACCAACGCTCGCATTAAGGCATCCGGCAAATTGCATTATTGTGGAAGCGTCATTATGTTTCTTAATATGTCCTGCCACAAGCTTTACTCCCTTATGGTATCCAAATCCCGCAAGATGCTTTCCCTTAAGCTTTCCTTCTCCATAATCCAAGAGGTCCGATAAAAAGCTCCCAGGTTCAACAAACTCACCAAGCATATCATACACATCTTCTGCATAAACGAATTGAACAACATATATTACCGGCGGTCCCCCTCCCCAATTAAAAGTTGTTGGTATGATTGTTAATGTGAGCGCTTCTGGGTCATATGTATACGATTCACAATTAGTGTTCCCTAGAAAGTTCCGGGCTTTCCTCAAAGCATCTCGCTCATTTCGCAGATTAGAAACGTGCGTTTCCATTGTTGTCAGTTGTGCGTTCATAGTGCTGGTACTTATGCCAATACTGTCGAAATATGCTATCTGTCTTTTCAAACCTTTAATGTTCCGATTCAAAACTTCAATCCTTGCAATAAGCGCGTTTATCTGATCATCAATGGTTGTTGCCGCCATTCCCCTCGGATCCGCCATATTCACCGGATTATTCAAACAATACGCATACATATTCAGCCCAAGCAACCCCTGCCCGGTCGACATCAGTGCGTCACTCGAAATAAAGCGACGAAGATTCGGATCATAATATCCCTTATAAGTAAACTCAATCCGTGTTGAAGTTAGCAACGTATCTGCGGTTACTTCTCGGATAGATGGGACGAACACGGA
>WRCT01000077.1 GCA_009783775.1 Clostridiales bacterium
CAATGGGGCCCACTGATTAAATCGTGAGGTGGAATAGTCGGCCTGCCCAAAACTCCTATGTTGGGACCATTCTGATAGCCAATCTACACGGCGAACGATTTAATCAGGGGTTCCAATGACACAAACCCCAATCCCCAACGTCATTGCGAGGCGCACACAGGCAGCGCATACGGGGAGAAACACGACGAAGCAATCCAGTTACCAAGAGGCATAAAACGCCATCGGGAGACAAAAATCATGAAAAAACTTGCCCTATATATTCTCATCGTCTCGCTCTTATCCGGCCTTGCCGCGTGCGACGGGCGCGGTGCGGTATTGGTGGAGGAACCGACCGACCCGCCCGAGACGACCACACCCGCCGCGACGGCCAGAGTGACCCCTTCGCCCCGCCCCTCGCCCTCACCCTCGCCCCTGCCAACGGCCCCGCCTGGTGCGGTACTTTCCGGTACGGTCGGCAAAAACATCTTCTGGGAAGTTGATCCCGAAACCCGCACCTTGACCCTTTCGGGCGCGGGTGCGATTCCGGATTACATGGCATACGATGTTGGTGGGTGGAAGGACTGGCCGCCGTGGGTTGAATTCAACAGTTTCCCCTGGGGGTACAGCGTGAACTTGATTGATCGTTTGGTCATCGGGGAGGGGATAACGAAAATCGGAGCGGGGGCCTTTGAGTTTATGTACCTTGCAGAAGTTATTCTGCCGGATAGCTTGAAAATCATCGGTGAAGCCGCGTTTCGAACGTGTACTGCTCCCGGTTTTGCCATACCGCGAAACGTTGCAGTCATTGAGGAAAAAGCCTTTGCGGAATGTAGTATCAGCGCGTTTTCGGTTGCGCCCGAAAACAAAGCCTTCTGCGCGGTGGACGGCGTGTTATTCGACAAGAAGATGGCGCGTCTGATTTCCTATCCGAGCGGCAAAGAGACCGTGAAGTATGAGGTGCCCAAGACAGTCAAGAGTATTGAGAGCTATGCGTTTTCTGCTGGGCTCAACGAAGATAGTTTATTAGAAGAAATCATCTTGCCGGAAGGTCTCATTTCCATCGGAAATGCCGCGTTTTCGTGCAGAGGCAATCTGACGAAGATGAATCTTCCCAAAAGCCTGCGTGCCATCGGATGTGCGGCGTTTTGGGGAACAGGAATACAAGAGTTTGTCATTCCTGAGGGCATAAAAGAAATTGCGCCCAACACGTTTGATTATGTTTCGCCCGGGAACGATCTGAGCCTGCGGCGCATTGCCCTGCCTTCCTCCCTGAAGAAAATAGACAAGTTGGCCTTTGTATTCTGCTCTGAGCTCTCCGAGGTTTACTTCTTGGGCAAACCTCCGACGTTGGTGTACGATGACTATGAGGAAGCCTACCCCTTTGACTTTGCCGGCGATAAATTCATTCTCTACTACCCCCGCAAGCTGGCGTCCTATTGGGCGCCGAAGGGGGAGACGACATGGCACGGGTTTCCCATCGAACCCTACGACGAGCTGCCCGATTGGGCGCGGTAAAGATTCTTCACTTCGTTCAGAACGACAATGGTATGTTCGCATGGTTCGCGGTTTGTCAATCCTCCGGCGCTTTGCGCCCCCTCCTTTCAAAAGGAGGCTTTTTTTATTCCGCAGAAGGTTTTTTGTCCCGCGTGAGCGCAAGGCTCCTTTTGCCAGGGTTCCCACCCAATTCGCAAATTGGGTGGGATGGTGTGAGGAGCTGTCGCCGTAAGGCGACTGAGGATTTTGTCCCCTGTCCCCTGTCAACTGTCCACTGATTCACGGCGGTGTCCCGCGCGGTTAAAGATCAGCGCGCCCAATAGGATAATACTGCCGCCGATCCAGGTCCAGAGGTCCGGCACTTCGCGGGCAAAAAGAAAGCCCAAAAGCCCCGCCAAAAAGGGCGTGAAGAACATATAGTTGGTGACATAGGACGTGCGCGGCGCGAGCGCGAAGGCCCTGGCCCAGGCGATATAGGCGATCGCGCTGGGCAGTACGCCCATAATGGACACCCAAAGCAGGGCGGAGGGCGGGGCCTGGGCGGCCTCGGCCACGGCTTGGGGCGCGAACACCGCCAGCAAAAGCGTGCCCGCGAACATACTGTAGGCCGTGGTCTGCAACGCGGAGTAGGTGCGGGTCAACCGACGCTGCAGCAGGTTGTAGCCGCAGACAAGAAAGGCGGCCAGCAGCGTCCACAGCGCGCCCGCGTTCGCGGTAAAGGCGCCTTGGGCCATGGTCAGGATCAAAATGCCGCCGAACTCCACGCCGATGGCAAGCCATTGCGGGCCACGCAGTTTCTCGCGGAAGAAGAGCACGGCCAACAGTGCGGTAAAGACGGGCACGCCAGCCAAAATCACGCTGCTGGTGGCGGAGGTGATCGTGGCGATGCCGATGTTAAACGCGATCATATAAAGGAAAAAGCCCATCGCGCCCGCCAGCAGGAACCAGGGCAGGTCCTTCTTTTTGGGCAGTGGCAGCTTTTTGATCAGGCAGAGTACAAGCAGCACGGCCGAGGCGGCGGCGTAACGCAAAAAGCCCAGCGAAAAAGGGGTGAAGCTTTGCAGCGCCAGCTTGGTTAAGGGAAAGGCCAGCGACCAAAGCAGGATCGTGGTGGCGGCAAAGGGGTGGAAGGTGTTTTTGAGTTTCATGCGTGCCTCATTCTTTGGTTGACAGTTGACAGGGGACAGTTGACAGACCGCTCACGCGGATTTTTGTCACTCGTTTATAATAGCATTTTATTCTAAAAAAACAAAGGAAAATCTATTGCCCTTTCGCGGGGCTTTCTGCTATACTGTTTCATAATGGGGAAGAAGTTGGACGTGGAGGAAATTGTAGGCCAATCTCCTTTCAAAAGTGTTAGGAGATTGGTGAGGATTTTTTACCGCCAGCGCGGAGCAGGAGAGAATCGTAGCAGGCGGCCTCAGTGCACCCCATCAAGTCTGCGGACTTGGCGGGGACCCCGCCGTTGAACGACGGCGACAATGCCCGGGCCCCGACACGATCGCCCGGTATTCGGTCCGGGTGATGTGTTGGGTGGTTTCGGCGGTGAAAAAGACCGCCAAGATACAACGCTTTTAGAAGGAGATTGGCATAATGGGAAGAATGAGAATGTTGCGCGAGGCGAACGGGCAGGCCGTAGAGGGTTTTTGCCTGGTCAAAAGCGCGGCCGTGCGGCCCAATGTGCGCGGCGTGGAGTACCTGGACATGGTCCTGGCGGACTGCGACGGCGAGTGCGTCGCCAAGCTTTGGGACTACTCCGCCGCCAATCATGGCCAGTTTGAGGCCGAGGACCTGATCAAGGTGCGCGGCACGATCTCGCTTTGGAAGGAATCCGAGCAGCTTAAGATCGACAAGATTCGCCATGCCCTGCCCGACGAGCTGGACATGAACTGCATTGTGCCCTGCGCGCCGATCGACCCCGAAGAAGTGTTCGACGAGCTGATCGCGCTGGCGGGTGACTTTGCCGACAAAAACCTCAAGGCCATCGTTCAGCATTTGTACCGCGAGAATCGGGATGCCCTGCTGTCCGTGCCGGCGGGCGTCAAACTGCACCACGCCACACGCGGCGGGCTGCTGCACCATACCCAAGCGGTGGTGCGCCTGGCGCAGGCGATCGCCGCGCTTTACCCCGAACTGGACAAAGATTTATTGCTGACGGGCGCCATGCTGCATGACATCGGCAAGCTGACGGAATTGAATTGCGGCGCGCTCGGCATCGCCACGGGCTACACGGGCGCGGGCCAGCTGTTAGGGCACATCACCATCGGCGCGAATATGATAGCTGAGGCCGCCAAAAAGCTGAACGTGCCCGACGAAACGGCCACACTGCTTTGCCATATGCTGCTCTCGCACCACGGCTCGCTGGAGTTCGGCAGTCCCAAGCTGCCCCTCTTCCCCGAGGCGGAGGCGCTGTCCGTCTGCGACCTTCTCGACAGCAAGCTCTATGAGATGTTCGCGGCGCTGGAAAGCGTCGCGACGGGCGGTTTTTCCGAACGGCAGTGGGCGCTGGATAATAGGCAATTGTATCAACACGGCAGGAAGATTGAAAGAGAGTAGGCCAAAGTGTTGAGAGTGGAGTGTTGAGAGTGGAGTGAAGGAAAAAACTGCTGACGCAGTTTTACATAATGAAAAGGTTTTCGGAGAAAACCCTCCTCAACTGTCCCTTGTCACCTGTCAACTGTCCACTCTAAATCAAGAACGATAAATAAGGAAAGAAACATCATGAAGAGTGATATCGAAATCGCACAAGCAACTACGCTAAATCCCATCTCCGAGATCGCGGAGAAAGCGGGCATTGACGCCAAATACCTCGACCATTACGGCAAGTATAAGGGCAAGATCGACGCCGCACTGCTGCGCGAAACGGCGGGCAAGGACGGCAAGCTGATCCTCGTGACCGCCATGTCACCCACGCCTGCGGGCGAGGGCAAGACCACCGTGACCATCGGCCTGGCGGACGGGTTGGCCTGCATCGGCAAAAACGTCATGGTCGCCCTGCGCGAGCCTTCCCTGGGGCCCGTGTTCGGCGTGAAGGGCGGCGCGGCCGGCGGCGGTATGTCGCAGGTCGTGCCCATGGAGGATATCAACCTGCACTTTACCGGCGATTTTCACGCCATCGGCGCGGCGAACAATCTGCTGGCGGCCATGCTGGACAATCACATTCATCAGGGCAACGCGCTGGGGCTCGACCCGCGTCGTATTGTCTGGAAACGCTGTGTGGATATGAACGACCGGCAGCTGCGCTTCGTCGTGGACGGCCTGGGCGGCAAGATCAACGGCGTGCCGCGCGAGGACGGATTTGACATCACCGTGGCGAGCGAGATCATGGCGGTGCTCTGTCTGGCGACGGATCTGGTCGATCTCAAGGCGCGGCTGGCGCGCATTATTGTGGGCTATACCTGGGCAGACGAGCCGGTCACGGCGGGCGATCTGAAGGCAGCGGGCGCGATGACCGCGCTGCTCAAGGACGCGATCCGGCCCAATCTGGTACAGACGTTAACACACACGCCCGCGCTGGTGCACGGCGGCCCGTTCGCGAATATCGCGCACGGCTGTAACTCGGTGACGGCGACAAAGATGGCGCTGCACCTTGCCGACTATGTCGTGACCGAGGCGGGCTTTGGCGCGGACCTGGGCGCGGAAAAGTTTTTGGACATCAAGTGCCGCGCGGCCAAGCTCACCCCCGCCGCTGTTGTGGTCGTGGCGACCATTCGCGCATTAAAAATGCACGGCGGCGTGGCCAAGAGCGACCTGGGCGCGGAGAACGTGCAGGCGGTGGCCAAGGGTATGCCGAACCTGATCCGTCACGCGGTCAACCTGCGCGACGTGTATGGGTTGCAGCCGCTCGTGGCGATCAACCGGTTCACGGCGGATACCGAGGCCGAGATGGCCCTGGTCGAGGAGGCGACCCGCGCGGCGGGCCTGCCCTGCGTGCGTTCGGACGGCTGGGCCGAGGGCGGCAAGGGCGCGCAGGAACTGGCGCGCGCGGTGGCGGCGCTTTGCGAAGAGCCCTCCGCGTTTACCTATGCTTATGAAGACGAACTCTCCATCGAAGATAAATTAAACGCGATCGCAAAAAAGGTCTATCACGCGGACGGCGTGAGCCTGACCGACGCGGCCAAAAAGCAGGCGCGGCAACTGACCGCGCTGGGGTTCTCGGACCTGCCGATCTGTATGGCCAAGACGCAGTACAGCTTTTCGGACAATCCGAAACTGCTCGGCGCGCCGAACGGGTTTACGGTCACGGTACGCGCGCTGCGCGTCTGCGCCGGCGCGGGCTTTATCGTGGCCCTAACCGGCGATATCATGACCATGCCCGGCCTGCCGAAAGTGCCGGCGGCCGAGAAGATTGATGTCGATGAGAACGGGGTCATTTCGGGAATGTTTTAAGCCTATCGGCTTTCGAAAAAATGATATTATCATTTTTTCGAGGGTTACGACATTTTGCTGTTCCTGCGGAACGGTCGCAAAATGCCGCAAGGGGTGAGCTAACGGCCGTGCACACCGCCCTTGCCCACGAATTGTTGTGGGATCAAGGGGTCGCGACCCCTTGATAATCCCCCTTGGGGTTCATGCGTTTGCAGCAGATGTTTTGAGTGTGTTGACAAAACCGAAAACCGTGGTATAATATGAAACACAAGGCGTTGCCGATTCAAACGGTTACGCCGCTCATGTCAAAAGTAATCGCTTACCTTTGTGAGGGGCCGGGCGATTACTTTTTTCTTCTATTATCGTTCAGGATAAACCCGATCAATGACAGAATTACAACGAGAATTACCAAGTAATCCACATCGCATCACCCCCTTTCTTTTAACATTGTCTGCTAAAAGGGAAATGAGGGCGTAATCGTCCAAACCGTATGGCAACACCTTGTGCCGTGCTTTTTATATCATATTATGTTGTTTTTTGTCAAGGCGCATTAGACGCAGGGAAACCTGCCCCCATACTTCATGAAAATAGTTTCGATAATACTGCGCTCTTCATATGAAATCTCGATATACTTGTTTGTATTGCCATATCTGATGATAGGGCAAGAATCCCCGGCAATGCAGAAAATCTGCCTTCCAATTCTTAAGGATACGTTCTCACTAAAACCGCAGGAGGGATAATCTGTAAATATGGCCCTGCGATTCAATATTCCGATAACGGTTTGCGCCTCCTCATCAGTTAGTTCCTGCTCAATAGGAGCTTCCGAATGGTAAGAATGATAATAATAAAGTGTTATTGTTTCGCCTTCTTTGATGGAAATCTTGTTCGACGGTAAAGCAAGGAGTATAACAGCTGTTATGATAACGATACTAGTTACGGTAATGCTCCGGCGTATTTTCCTTTTCTTCACAGTTTCGCTCTCCAATCTACAACTGCTTTTTTAACATTTCCCTGACAGTATTGGGATCCGCCTTGCCTGCGGCGCGGGCCATGATTTGGCCCATGAGAAAGCCCAGCACTTTGTCGTTACCGGAACGGAATTTTTCCACCGCGTCCGCGTTTTCGGTGAGCACGGCGGAAACGATTTCCTCGAGGAACGAGGTGTCCGAGACCAGGCCCAGGTTGTGCTCTTTGACATAGGCTGCGGGGTCGATGTTTTCGGTGTAGAGTTGGCCGAGGACTTTCTTGGCGACGGCGCGGTTGATCTCCTTACGGTTTACCATGAGGATCAGGTCGGCAAAGCGTTCGCTGTCGATGGCGATATCGTCACTGCCCTTGCCGCTACCCATCAAAGCAGGCTTTGATGGGTTCCCGCGCTCGTCCGTGCCCAAGGCCAGCAGCTCCGTGACGATCCACGCCGTGGCATCGCGGGCGGGCACGCCGCGCCCCGTCAGCGCGTCAAAGATGTCCGCCAGATTTTTGCTGCCGGTGATGATGGCGGCGTCTTTGGCTGAGATAGAGAGTTCTTGCGTCAAACGCGCGTACTTGTCCCCCGCGCTTTCGGGCAGCGAGGCCCGCACGCGTTCGATCCAATCCTCGGAAATGCGAATCGGCATAATGTCCGCGTTGGGGAAATAGCGGTAGTCTAACGCATCCTCTTTGTCACGCATGGCGTAGCTTTCGCCCGCGTTATCGTCCCAGCGGCGCGTCTCCTGCACCAGCGTTTCGGTTTTCAGTTCCAGCGCGTCGATATGGCGTTGGGTCTCGTATTCGATCGCGCGCACAATCGCCCGCAGCGAGTTCATGTTTTTCATTTCGGTCCGCGTGCCGAGCGTCTCTGTGCCCGCCTCCCGCACGGAGAGGTTCACATCGCAGCGCATGGAGCCCTCCTGCATTTTGCAGTCCGACACGCCCGCAAAGGTCAGCAGCTTCTGAATCTTGACAAGGTACGCGACGACCTCTTGCGCCGAACGGAAATCGGGATTGGAAACTATCTCAACAAGCGGCACGCCGGCGCGGTTATAGTCGACCAGCGACGTGCCCGTACGCGCGTCGTGGAGTAGCTTGCCCGCGTCCTCCTCTATGTGGATTTGCTTGAGGGTTATCGTCTTTCTGCCGGCGGGCGTCTCTATTTCGACCGCGCCGTCCGTGCATATGGGCGAAAATAATTGCGTGATTTGATACCCGGCG
>WRCT01000078.1 GCA_009783775.1 Clostridiales bacterium
AAGATATTGTATTATATCACAGCCTTCAGCGTAAATCCACCAAAATCACATCTTCACCGATTTTATTGATTTTGCAGAAAGGAATGATGATATCGTCATGACATTTTAAGATGCCGAGCAGCTTGTTCTCGCCCGGCACGATGATGGATATGATATTGCCCGTGATCAGATCAAGCTCCAGATCACAAACCGTGCCTAACATACAGCCGTTGCAGATATTCACCACATCACGGTGCTTTAATTCACAAAATGTTGTCCGTTCCCTGCCCATTGCCCCACCTCCGCATTGCAAGATATGCGAGGAAATGAGGAATTAGGCGTGAGGTGTGAGGAATGCGCGAAAAAAGGCCCGACGCAAATAAATGCGTTGAGCCTTATCGTTGATTTGGCTAAAGCCTAGGGCTTATTGGGCACGACTCCGTTTGCCTTGACAAACTCCGCCCAGATATAGCCGCGCACATTGTTGGAGCCGGCGATCAGCACATAGTAGAAATCGTTTTCCCGATAGAAGATGAACACCTTTGTGCCGTTCGGGTAGTTGCGGATTTTGTTATTGTCGTCGTCTTTGTTTGGCGCGGAGCGCAGGACAACCGTTGAGGCGTTTACCGCACCTTCAATCGAACCCTCGGGCCGTTCCACAAAGATGAACTCGGGGTCCAATGCCTTGTCCAGCTTGATGAACTCGTCGAGGATATAACCGTACTTGTCGTTGATCTTGACAAAGTACCACTCGTCGAACTTGGCAAACGCGGTCAGCTTGGAGCCGTTCTTGAGACCTGTGGCGATGGTCTTGAAATTCTTGCCCGGGCCCTCACGCATATTGACGTTGCCCTTGACCAACGCGCCGGCGACCGCCTTTTCGACCATTTCGGGCGAAGGTGTCTGCATAACCGAGCTGTCCGGCGTGGGGTCCGGCGATGGCGTCGCGGGCGGTGTGGCAGTGGGAATCGGCGTCGGGTCGGGCGTCGGATCCGGCGTCTCGTCAGCGGGCGCGTAGGTGCTCAAATCCGGTGTGACTACGGGCGCGTAGGGATCCGCCGTCGGCGAAGCCGAAGGCGTCGGGTCGGCGACCTCGTTTTCTCCCAGTCGGTTGGGTGAGCAGGTTACAATGAGAATGACAGCAAGCGCGATGATAAAAATCAAAATCGCTGCCAAGACGATGTACCCCTGTTGCGTAATGCGTAGCTTTTGTCTGGCCATTCCATTCGTCCTCACATTTCATATATGATGTGCGTTGATTGTTTTATAATCTTCCACTAACTATCATAAATGGTTTTTACGAATTTTGGTAGTCTTTTTTTCGTTATTTTTGTATTATTTTTAATTATTTAACTTTTTCCGTCCATTTTGCGGCCTCGCAGCGCCTTTAGCACGTCCTCCGGCGTGATCGGCATACGGGTAAAGCGCACACCAATGGCGTTTGTGACCGCGTTCGCGATGGCCGGCGCGCCCGGAACCATGAGCGGTTCGCCCACGCCGCGCGCACCATAGGGGCCGGTCGGCTCCGCGTGCTCGACGTATTTCACGACCAGCTCCGGCATATCATCGGCCGTTGGGATTTTGTAATCCACAAAGCTGTGATTTAAGACTTTTCCGTTTTTGAGCTTTAATTCCTCGAACAGGGCTGTGCCCAGGGCCTGGACCATGGCCCCCTCGCTTTGCGCGGCAAAGAGCGCGGGGTTGATGACCTTGCCCGCGTCAAAACAGGAGACCATCTTCAGGACCTTGATATGCCCCGTCTGGGTATCGACCTCCACCTCGCAGCCATTGGCGCCCATCGTCCAAAACGCGGCAGGGTGATTCTTGGCGATGCCCGTTTTTTTGTCGGTGTTGATATTGTTTTCGAGCGTGAAGGTGCCCACGCCAATGGCAGGACCGCCGTAGCCGGAGCCGTCGCCAAAGGAGATGCCCAGCGCAAAGTCGGCCATGGGCAAACGCTTTTCGGGATAGATACGGTGGACGATATAACCGTCCTCCAGCTTGAGATCCCTTTTGGCCGCGCCCATCTTGATCTGCGCCAGATCGAGCAACTTGTCCGCCAGATCCTCGGCGGCCAGCTTGGCCGCGTTGCCCGCGCAATAGGTCGTGCGGCTGGCGACCGTCTGCCACTCGTAGGGCGTGTGGTCTGTGTCGCCCGAAATATAGGTGATCTTGTCCGGCGGTACGGAAAGAACCTCGGCCGCGATCTGCGGCAGCACCGTCGCCGCGCCCTGGCCAATCTCCTGCCCGCTGCTCATAAGGAAGAAGGTGCCGTCCTCGTTCATGCGAAGGATGGCGGCCGAGCCCGCGTTGGTCGGCATGGAGGGTGATTTCCAGCCGCCCGCGATGCCCTTGGCACGGATCTTGGTGGGGCTTATCTGCTCGCTCGGTTTGTCGTATTCGATATCGGCGAGCACCTGTTCCAAACAATCCTGGAACCCCGCCACGTCCAAACGCTCTCCCATGCCTGTGAACCCGCCGGGCCGCAGGCCGTTCAAGCGTCGGATCTCTACTTCGGACAGGCCCATCTCTTTGGCAATCTGGTCGATATTCTGTTCGATGGCGAAGTGGATTTCACACATACCGAACCCGCGATAAGGCCCGCCGACCGGATGATTCGTGTAGACGCAGTAGCTGTCGGTCCAGACATTGTCAATGTCATAGGGGCCGGCAGACGCCCAGCCGCCGGCTTTGGTAATGTTTACGCCATATTCGGTGTACGCGCCGCCATCCCAGACAAAGGTGTTGTGTACGCCCAAAATTTTGCCATCCGCACGCATGGCGGTTTTAATGGTCGCGTGCATACCCTGACGCACATAGGCGTTGATGAACTCGTCCTCACGCGTATAGATCAGTTTGACAGGGCGGCCCTTGCACTTCTTGGCGAGCGGGATCACAATGCCCTCCAGCGTGGTGCCCGCCTTGGCGCCGAACCCGCCGCCGACGGTTTGCGAGATCACGCGGATCTTATTCAATGGCAGGTCAAAGGCCACGGAAAGCGCCTGGCGCACGGCGTAGGGCGACTGGCAGCTGGCCCAAACGGTGAGCTTGCCGTCCGCGTCATATTTGGCCAGGCAGCCGTGCGGCTCGAGCGGCACATGCTGGACGTGAGGAATATAATACTTGTGCTCAAACACACGGTCGGCTGACTCCGCTGCTTGCGCGAAATCGCCCTTGCGCAGCACATAGTGGTGCGAGATATTCGTATCCGGCTTGGGAAAGAAAATGGGCGCGACCTTGTAATTTTTAAGGTCCGGATGAATGAGGGGCGCGTCGGGTTTCATACCCTCCACCGCGTCAAAGACGGCGGGCAGCTCCTCGTACTCGACGCGAATCGCGTCACAGGCGGCCTGTGCCTGCTCGGGCGTTTCGGCGGCAACGGCAGCCACGGCCTCGCCCAGATACTTGGCGGTGTCGCCCGGCTTGGCCATAAAGTAACGGTCCTCAAGATACAGTCCGGCGCGGTTGGGATATTCGTCGCCCGTGATAATAGCCTTGACGCCCGACATCTGCTCGGCCGCGCTGATGTCTACCGAAAGAATTTTCGCGTGCGCGTAAGGGCTGCGCACGCACTGCGCGTGGAGCATACGCGGCAGGTGCATATCGTTGATATAGACCGCGTCGCCCGTCACTTTGCGGACGGCGTCACTGCGCGCATAGGATTTTCCGATGTGCTTGTAACCCATTACCTTGCACCTCCCTTGTATTGGGCCGCGACTTCCTCGATGGATTCGACAATGCGTACATAACCCGTGCAGCGGCAGAGGTTGCCGGAGATGGCGCGGACGATCTCCTCGCGTGTGGGATTGGGGTTTTCTTGCAGCAGGGCCGTGCCGGACATCAAAAAGCCCGGCGTACAGAACCCGCATTGCAGGGCGGCGTTTTTCACAAAGGCCTGCTGCAGGGGCGAAAGCTCGCCGTCCTTGGCCAACCCCTCCACCGTGGTGATGTGTTTGCCGTCCAGCTCGGGCGCCAGCACCAGGCAGGCGTTGACGGGCTTGCCGTCCACAATCACCGTGCAGGCGCCGCACTCACCCGCGCCGCAGCCCTCTTTTGTGCCGGTGAGATAAAGCTCATCACGCAGCACATTCAGCAATGTGCGGTTTGCGCTCACTTCCAGTTCTACGGGTTCTTCATTGACCCAAAACTTGACTCGATACTTCATGACTGTCACCTCACAACCACGCGCTCAGACTGCGCTTTACGATAACGCCGACCACGTCCAATCGGTATTCCCTGCTTGCCCGTATATCGTCGATGGGCGAGACCTCGGTCTTGGCCAGAATGGCCGCCTCCGCGATCAGCGCCTCGGTCAGTTTCTGGCCGTTCAACAGAGCCTCGGTCGCTTTAAGTCTCACCGGCGTGGGCGCGACCGCGCCGAAGGCCAAGCGAAACTCGCGGCCCACTTTCAAGACCGTTGCGCAGACCGAGGAGAGATCCACCTCACTGCGGCGGGAGACCTTGGAGAAAATACCCCGCGCGTCTCGCAACGGCGGAACCTTAATCGCCTTGACCACTTCCTCCGGTCCCAAAGTGGTCTTGCGCACAAAGGTGATGAAATCTTCGATGGCCACTTCCCGCTCCCCCATCAGGCCGGCGATGATCAATGTGGCGTTGGCGGCGTAAAGCGGCGTGCCCACATCACAGAGCGGGGAGGCGTTGACGATATTACCCACGGCGGTGGCGCGGTTGCGCACCTGTTTGCTGCCCACGGAGAGCGCGGCCTCGGCCAACCAAGGATAATTCGCTGCCACATCAGGGTGCTCGCCCAATTCGTTCATCGTCACGCAGGCGCCGACGATCAAACCCTCCTTGGGGTCATAGGCAATCTCCCGCAATCCCGGTACGCCCTTGATGTCGATAACATAGTCCGGCGCGATCAGACGCTCCCGCAACTGAATCACGATATCAGTGCCGCCGTTCATGACGACCGCCCGCGACCCGTGCTGCCGCCGCGCGGCGACCGCCTCGGCCATTGTCTTTGGCCTTATGTATGCAAACTCTTTCACGCGCAACCTCCTTATTTAAGAAAGGGCGAACGCAGTTCGCCCCCATTCCGCATTAGGCAGGCGAACACAGTTCGCCCCTACGATTCAATTATACATCATCAAAGCCGTCGAATGCAACAATTCTGGCAATGCAGCTTTCGCCGTCGACCAGTTTCCAGGGGAAACAGCCGATGACCACGCGCTTGTTGTGCAGCTCGTCGATCTGGCCGCCGAGGCACTCCGCGTGAATCGCCTCGTAGGGCTTGCAGAACAGCTCAATATGCATGGCTTGATAATGATCCGGCCAGGGATAGATCTCGTTCAGACTCTTGCCGTAGCGTTCCTGCATGAGCTTGTCGCAGGCTTCGGCCTCGCGGGGCTCCCACTCACGGATCTTGGTGTTCATCGGATGGTCCGCGCTGCCGCAGTCCACGCCGAGCCAGGCGATTTTCTTGTCGCGCACCCATTGCACGAAGTCCAGGCTCGGGCCCGGGTGGCGCAGCATATAGCGGCGCTCGTCCGCGGTGGGGCTGTCCCAGCCATACTTGTGATAGCCGGTGTTGATGATCAGGATGTCGCCTTCCTTGACCTCTACGCGTGACTCGATGTCGCCGGGCGTGTAGATGCCGAAGTCGCGGCACTCGTGCGAATCGGACAGATCGACCACCACGCCGGGGCGGCAGAGCTTGGTGAGTTCCAGCGCGGCCACATCGCGGCCGGCGGTGTCAAAGTGCAGGGGGCCGTCCAGGTGCGTGCCCACATGGTTGGAGTGGGTCATCAGCTGACCGTTCGCGCCGTTGGGCGTGAGGCGCTTGAAGAACTTCATCTGCAGCGGCTCATAGGTCGGCCAGGGCGGGGTGTTGATCCCGATCGGGATCGAGAGATCGTACATTTTTACATCGGACCATTTGCTCATTTTTCTTTCCTCCATTTGGTTTTTTTATTTCTCGTTGATGGCGGACAGCAGTTCCTTTGCTTCTGTCACCACGAAAAGTTTGTTTCCGTTTTCAACTACATATTGCAGGTGTGGGATGGCTTCGTCTGTCTTCTCCTGTGCAATCAATATTTCGGCTTTCAGCATATGCTTTGCAACGATAAGCCGCTTACAGGCATCAGTCTCGTCAATGGAATCTGCCAGTGCGGCCGCCTCGTCAAATTCACGCAGATACAGCTTATAACTGGCCAAAGTGAGGTTGTATGCGTACAGGCGCCCCTTTTGTGCCTTTGTCTTGGCGCTCAAACAAGAAAACAACTGCTCCGATTTCTCCAACAGATATTCGACTGGCCTAAAATCATCCACATCCATATAAGCACTTGCCAAATTGTTATAGTACGTATACTTTACTACAGGTAAAATGCCAGCCTTTGCGTCAATGTTTATCTCTCTCAGCAAGCGCAAGTTTTCTTCTCGTTGCCCCGTTACTGCCAGCGTGCAAGCCTTATTCACCTGCAAAAGCGTCATGTATGTCCCGCCGGGTCTTACGCGCTTGTCAACGATTTGCTCCTCAATAATCTTTTGCATCGGATCGGGATCGCATTCGTCATTGAGCTTTTTGACCGCCTCGTTCATTTCCATCCCTCTGCATGATTGATTGAACATCGAGGATAGAAAGAGAACAAGCAAGCCGCCCAACAGCCACCAGGGAGAGTATAACATAAAAAGCAGGGCAACGAGCGTCCACCCGGAAATATTCCAGGATATACGGAAGAACGTCTTATGCCGAAAAAACCAGCGATTCATGGTTTCTCCTCCACCAGTTTGCGAATGGTGCGCTCGGTTTTGATGGCAAAACATAGATATAGTGCGGACATGAGGGTCCACAGCCCTCCCTGAATGCCGTTTTCAACGGAAAACCCTCTCACAAAGAATCTGACAAGGTTCATAGTTGCAGGAGAAAAGGATATAAGTGTGAGCGTCCAATACATCAACGAATAGAAATGGAAGTATCGGAACTTCTCAACCAAGGGATAGGGTGGCAGCCCTCCGTCGGCCGTCTTTTTTCGGCAGTAGGCAAACGCGCCGGAAGGAATTAGTTTTGCTTGATTCTCTTCCAAATACCTTCTGAACGTCTCACTTCTTCGGTGTTCGGGTTTGCGCAGCAGGGGCGCAACACGGTACTGAAATAGATCGGGCGGGCCCTCCTTGAAGGAAAAGCTCCAAACATCCACATGGACCAAGTGCTGCCCCTGCGCGGACATTTCATTTAACCAGTCCTCTATCTTTTGATAGTCCCAGATGAGGAACCGTTTTTTTACGGTATTTACTTTTGCGTTCTCCGCGCTCATTTTGGACTATCCCCACGCCTGCGCGCAAGCCTTGAGGGCCTGTTTGAAACAGTCCTCCGGCGGGCGGACGACGCCCGCGCCGACCTGGCCCACGCCATAGTCCTTATGCGCGATGCCCGTGTTGATGACGGGTCGGATACCGGTTTCGATGACCTTGAGCACATCAATGCCCGTGGGATTGCCTCGGAAGTCGAGGGCGGGGATCTTATAGGCCTGCCCCTCCCCCACCGTGATCTCGTACATGGACTTGGAGTAGTTGAGCGCGTCGCTGACCTGACCGCCCACAAACTGGACGATGGCCGGCGCCGCCGCCATGCAAAAACCGCCGATTCCGGCCGTCTCGGTAATGCTCGAATCGCCCAGATCCCGCGCGGCATCCGCCTCGGTGCGGCCCGGGAAATACAGGCCCTGTACGTATTCGGCGGTGGCGGCAAACCATTGGTTTTGGCCCAGGCCCGCGACGCGGATACCGAAGTCGGTGCCGTTGCGGCACATGGTCGCGACGATGGTGCAATAGGGAATGTCGAAGATGGGGTCCAGCGTCGCCTTGCAAGCCGGCATGGAGAGGTTCAGGAAGGTGTGATCGTTGCCGTTGATGAAGTTTAAGGCGTCGATCTTCTCTTGATTCGGCAGATCAGTGGCGAGGATCGCGGGGGTCAGTTCCCTAAACAGCAGCGACGTGCCCGCCTTGTTGCGGTTGTGGCCCTCGTCGCCCATCTGCAGGAGCTGGGCGATCATGGT
>WRCT01000079.1 GCA_009783775.1 Clostridiales bacterium
CCCAATGTGGGCAAAAGCACCCTGTTCAACGCGCTGACAGGTCTAAAACAACATACGGGCAACTGGACGGGCAAGACGGTGGACCTTGCAAGCGGCAGCTGCCACTTTGGGGAAAAGGTGTTCCGCCTGGTTGATCTGCCCGGCTGTTACTCGCTGGCCGCGGACTCGGCGGAGGAAGTCATCGCCACCGATTACCTCTGCTCTAATGACGCCTCGGCCGTCGTGGTGGTCTGCGACGCCACCTGCCTGGCGCGCAATCTGCCGCTGGCCCTGCAGGTCATGGAAATCACGCGCAACGTGCTGGTCTGCGTCAACCTGATGGACGAGGCAAAGAAAAAGGGAATCCGAATCGACATTCCCGCGTTGGCGCGGGAGCTGGGCGTGCCGGTCATCGGCATCACCGCCCGCAGCCGCCACGCGCGAAAGACCGTGCTGCCGTGGCTTGTCGCCATCACAGAGGGCGGCGCCGCGCCGCGCAAGACACAACAGCCTAATTTTGATGATGCAACTGTCATGGCCATCCAACGCCGCGCGGTCAGCCTATGCGAGGCCCATGTGGTAAAACAAGGCGACGGTTTCGCGCGCGACCGCCGGATCGATCGAATCCTCACAAGCAAGCGCTGGGGCTTTCCGCTTATGTTTCTGCTCCTGCTCCTGCTGTTTTGGATCACACTCTCCGGCGCGAACTACCCTTCCGAGCTAATCGCCAAAGGCCTGTTCTGGCTGGAGGACCGCCTGATGGAGGGCGCGGTCCGGCTCGGCGTGCCGACTGTATTGCGTGAACTGCTCATCAGCGGCGTATACCGCGTGCTGGCCTGGGTGGTTTCGGTCATGCTGCCGCCCATGTCGATTTTCTTTCCCCTGTTCACGCTGCTGGAGGACTTCGGCTATCTGCCGCGCGTGGCGTTCAATCTGGACCGCTGCTTTGCCCGCTGCGCCGCCTGTGGCAAGCAAGCTTTGACCATGTGCATGGCCCCGCCAAACTTGCGGTTTTGAGCAAATCCCATCTCGACAATTCAAAACCGTCATGATACAATAGGGACGTTTCCATGTTAAAAGGGGGAGTTTGGTATGAAGAGAACACCGCTCTACGAATCGCACATAGAATTGGGCGCGAAAATGGTCGACTTCGGCGGCTGGGAAATGCCGATCCAATACACCTCCATCATCGAGGAGCACACGGCCACCCGTGAGCGCGCGGGGCTGTTTGACGTCTCCCACATGGGCGAGTTCGAAGTGCGGGGCAGGAACGCGAAAGAGGTGCTCAACCAGCTTGTCACCTGTGATTTGAACCTGCTCGAGCCCGATAAAATAGTCTACACCTTTCTGACAAACGAAAATGGTGGCGTGGTGGACGATTTGCTCATTTATATGCTGAGCGACTACCAATTTCTTCTGGTCGTCAACGCCTCCAACACAGAGAAGGACTATCTCTGGCTCAAGGAAAAAGCCGCCCAAATATCCTATGAAACCACGGTCATCAATCTCTCTGACACATACGGCCAAATCGCCATCCAGGGTCCGGCCGCGCAGACCATTCTGCAAAGGCTAACCGACTTTGATTTAAGTCAAATCCGTTTCTTTCATTTCGATATGCTCACAATTTGCGGCGCCGATACGATTGTCTCGCGCAGCGGCTATACGGGTGAGGACGGCTTTGAGATTTATATGCCCAAAGCCCACGCAACTGAGATTTGGAACGCCCTGCTTGCCGCCGGCAAGGAAGAGGGCATTGCCCCCGTCGGCCTGGGCGCGCGCGACACCCTGCGCTTTGAAAGCGCGCTGCCGCTTTACGGGCACGAACTGAGCGCGGAGATTACGCCGATCGAGGCGGGCTTGAAGTTCTTCGTCAAGTTCGACAAGTGCGATTTCCCGGGCAAAGAGATTATGCAGCGGCAAGTGAACGAAGGCACAGACAGGCGGCTGGTTGGCATAGAGTTGATCGAACGGGGCATTCCGCGCGACGGATACCGGGTGGAAAAGGACGGCGCGGACGTGGGTTATATCACCAGCGGCGCCTATTCGCCCACGTTCAAAAAGGGCCTTGCCATGGCTCTGCTGCGCACGGATATCATAGAACCGGACGGCGAGGTCGACGTAGTGATTCGCGGCAACCGCGTAAAGGCAAAGCTCGTCAAACTGCCGTTTTATAAAAAGAAAACCTTAAAAAAATAACCTGGAGGTAAAACAAAATGAAATTCACACAGCAACACGAATGGGTCAAGGCCGAGGGTGAAATCGCCTACATGGGCCTCTCCGACTACGCGCAAAAAGCCCTGGGCGACATCGTCTTTGTCGAGCTGCCCCGCGTCGGCGATTCGCTTATAGCGGGTCAGTCCTTCGGTTCGGTCGAGTCCGTCAAAGCCGTCTCGGAGCTGGGCGCGCCCCTGTCGGGCACGGTCACGCAGGTCAACGAAACGCTCGAGGACGCGCCGGAACTGCTAAACGAAGACCCCTACGAGAACTGGATCATTCAGCTGGACATCAGCGATCCAGGCGAGTGGGACGCGCTGATGGACGAGGTCGCCTATGAGGAGTTCTGCAAAAATGCCCACTAGCTATATTCCCAACACCAAGGCGGAACAGGACGAAATGCTGGCCGCGATCGGCGTTGCTGCTGTCGAGGATCTCTTTGCCGATATCCCGGAGGCTGTGCGCTTAAGACGCGACCTTAACCTGCCCCCCGCACGCAGCGAAGGGGAGCTTGTGGCGCATATGCAGGCGCTGGCAAACGAGAACGCAAGCGGCACTTGCTTTGCGGGCGGCGGCATCTACGATCACTTTATCCCCGCAGCCGTCAGCGAAATCATCGGACGGCAGGAGTTTTATTCGGCCTATACCCCGTACCAGGCGGAGATGAGCCAGGGCACACTGCAAACCATCTTTGAATACCAGACCATGATCTGCCGCCTGACTGGCATGGATATCTCCAACGCATCCCTCTATGACGGGGCCACGGCCTGCGTGGAGGCCATGCTCATAGCCGCCGATGTGACGCGCAGAAACGAAATCGTGCTCGCGGGGGCGATCCATCCCGAGTATATTGCGGTCATCAAAACCTACGCGCGGTTTCGAAATCTTCGCATAACAGACGAAATCACGGACAACTGCGCGGCGGTTATCGCCCAAAACCCCAATTATTACGGTCTGCTTGAGGACTTGGAGACAATCGGTCAAGCCGCCAAGGCAAAGGGCGCGCTGTTTATCGTCTCGGTCGATCCCATCTCGCTGGGCATTCTGGAGACGCCGGCCGCCTTCGGCGCGGACATTGTGGTGGGCGAGGGCCAGGCGCTCGGCAATCCCATGAACTTCGGCGGCCCGGGCTTTGGATTCTTCGCCTGCAAGGCGGCCTATATGCGCAAAGTGCCCGGCAGGATCGTGGGCGAGACGACCGACGCGAACGGCAAGCGCGGTTTCCTGCTCACCCTACAGGCGCGCGAGCAGCACATCCGCCGCGAGAAAGCCGGCTCCAATATTTGTTCCAACCAAGCCCTTTGCGCGCTCGCGGCCACCGTTTATATGAGCATTATGGGGAAAGAAGGTCTGCGTAAGGTCGCGGAGCTTTGCCTGCAAAAAGCGCACTATCTCTATGACGCGCTCCTTGCCACGGGCAAGTTCGCGCCCCGATTCACCGCGCCGTTTTTCAAGGAGTTCGCGCTCACTTACACGGGCGGCGATATCAAAACCATCTACAATACCATGCGGGATAACGGCATGACCCCGGGCATTATCCTGCCGGACAACGGCCTGCTGATCGCCGTGACGGAAAAGCGGACCAAGGCGGAAATGGACGTCTATGCGAGGAGTGTCAGATGAACCAAGTGATTTTTGAAAAAAGCATACCGGGCCGATCCGCCTACAGCCTGCCGGCCTGCGATGTGCCGGCCCGCAAGACAGAGGACTTGATCCCAAACCAAATGCTGCGGGCAAATGTGGCCGAACTGCCCGAGCTCTCCGAGGTCGATGTGCTGCGCCATTTTGTCGGGCTCTCCCAAAAGAACTACGGCGTGCTGTCCGGCATCTATCCTTTGGGCTCCTGCACCATGAAATACAACCCCATCGTCAACGAGCGGGTTGCGGGCCTTGACGGCTTTACGGGCACGCACCCGTCCATGGACTGCCCGGGCAATCTTCGCCTGATGGGCGAACTGCAAGCCATGCTGGCGGAGATCACCGGCATGGACGCGGTGACGCTCCAGCCCGCGGCGGGCTCGCACGGCGAGATGACCGGCCTGATGATCATGAAGGCCTACCATGAAAAGCGCGGCGAGCCGCAGCGCACCAAAATCCTGGTTCCCGACAGCGCGCACGGCACAAACCCTGCCTCCGTCACGATGGCCGGCCTGCAAACGGTGCAAATCAAGTCCGACTTGAGCGGCAATGTGGACCTCGACGACCTGCGCGCGCACATCGACGGGCAGCTCGCGGGCCTTATGCTGACCAACCCCAACACCCTGGGCCTGTTCGAAGTGAATATTCAGGAAATCGCGGCCCTCATTCACGCGGCGGGCGGTCTGCTGTACTATGACGGCGCGAACCAAAACGCGATTTGCGGTATCACAAGGCCTGGCGATATGGGCTTTGACGTGATCCATCTCAACCTGCACAAGACCTTCTCCACGCCCCACGGCGGCGGCGGCCCGGGCTCCGGTCCCGTCGGCGTCAAGCAGGCGCTGGTCCCCTTTCTGCCCGTGCCGACCGTTGTTTATGACGACGGGTCATACCGCTTTGGCGGCGACAATCCCGATTCCATCGGCAAAGTGCGTTCCTTCTACGGCAACTTTGCCATCATGGTCCGCGCCTACGCCTACATTCGTTCCATGGGCGCGCAGGGCCTCAAAGCGGTCTCGGAGAACGCCGTATTAAACGCGAATTATCTGATGGCCGGACTCAGGGACTTCATGAAAATCGAATACGACAGGACCTGTATGCACGAGTTTGTCGCCAGCGGTTTACCGCAAAAAGAGCAGGGCGTCAGCACGCTGGATATCGCCAAGCGTATGCTCGATTATAACGTGCACCCGCCCACGGTTTACTTCCCGCTCATCGTGCGCGAGGCCATGATGTTCGAACCGACCGAAACGGAAAGCAAGCAGACCCTGGACGCGCTGGTCGAGACCATGCAGACCATTCTGACCGAGGCTGCGGAGAATCCGGAACTTGTCAAAACCGCGCCGCACAACCGGCCGGTCGGCAGGCTGGACGAACTCAAAGCGGCCCGAAAGCCCGTATTGACCTGGGATCAGAGGACGCCATGAACTACGATGTGATTGTCATCGGCGGCGGGCCGGGCGGCTATAGCGCGGCGCTGAAAGCGGCCAAAAACGGTCTGCGGACCCTGCTCATCGAAAAGGATAAGCTGGGCGGCGTCTGTCTCAACGAGGGTTGCATTCCCACCAAAACCCTGCTCTACAGCGCGAAGATCTTTGACAGCATAAAGAGCGGGAGCAAGTACGGCGTCACGGCCGAGGGCCTTGTTTTCGATCATGCGAAGGTCTTAAAACGAAAAGACAAAACCGTCAAAATCCTCACCGCAGGCATACGCGCCTCCCTGGAAAAAGCGGGCGTCGTTTGCCTGGCCGCCAATGCAACCCTTACTCCGGACGGCGTATTGGCGGACGGCGCACGGTTCACTGCCGAGCACATCATTCTCGCCGCCGGCTCCTCGGCGATGCTGCCGAACATTTCGGGCGCGTTGAACGCCCTTACCAGCAGGGAAGTTTTAAGCCTGGCCGAGGTGCCGCAATCGCTGGCCGTTGTCGGCGGCGGCGTTGTCGGCCTCGAGCTGGCCTCCTATTTCAACTCCATCGGCACACAGGTCACCGTCGTGGAAATGCTGGGGAAAATCGGCGGCAGTCTGGACGCCGAACTCGCCGAAATCCTGATGAAAAACTATCAGAAAAAAGGCATGACCTTCGTGCTAAATGCGCGTGTCACCGAAATCAGGCAAGGCTCGCTCGTGTATGAGCAGGCGGGGGAGAGCGCCGAAATTCTCTGCGACAAGGTGCTGATGTCGGTAGGCAGAACGCCGAATGTCGCGGACCTCGGTCTTGCCGAGACCGGTATCCGTTTCAGCGGCAAGGGCATTGAAACAAACGAGTTTTGCCAAACCAATGTGCAGGGCATCTACGCGATCGGCGATGTCAACGGCAAGAGTATGCTCGCGCACACCGCCTACCGTGAGGCCGACGCCTGCGTCAACCATATCCTCGGCATAAAAGACAGGGTCGACTACGGCTTGATCCCCTCCGTCATCTACACCAACCCCGAGGCCGCCTGGGTCGGCGCGCCGGAGGACAGCCCTCATGCCGGAGAAACGGTCAAAATCCCCATGCGCTACAGCGGCCGCTATCTGGCGGAAAACGAGGGCGGCGACGGTCTCTGCAAGATCGTTCTGGGCGCGGACAAACAAATCCTGGGCGTGCACCTGCTCGGGGGCTGCGCCTCCGAAATCATCTATGGCGCGGGTATGCTGATCGCCAATCAAACCAAAGCCGAGGACATCGAAAAAATCGTCTTTCCGCACCCGACCGTGTCGGAGATTCTCCGCGAGGCCCTGCTTTGATTCAACTTATCAACCAGTCCACCGACCCCTATTTTAACCTTGCGCTGGAGGAATACCTGTTCGAGCAGGCGGGGGAGAGGGCTTATTTCTGGCTGTGGCAAAACGACAACACGGTCGTCATCGGCAAGAACCAAAACGCCGCCGCCGAGGTCAACGCCGACTATATCCGCGAAAATCGGGTCAAAGTCGCCCGAAGGATCACGGGCGGCGGCGCGGTCTATCACGATCTGGGCAATGTAAACTTCACCTTTATTGTGCCGTCCCACGGCAAACGCAATGTCGATTTTGCGCCCTTCACCGACACTATGACCAAGGCGCTGCAAGCATTCGGCCTGCAGGTGGAGCGCTCCGGCCGCAACGATTTGCTGTTGGGCGGCAGAAAGTTTTCCGGCAACGCCCAGCTGGTCGGCAAGTCAAGCATCCTGCATCACGGCACACTGCTGTTCTCCTCCGACCTCAATGTGATGGCGCAATGCCTCACGCCCCCGCAAGAAAAGCTCAAGTCGCACGGTGTCGCCTCCGTCCAAAGCCGTGTCACCACGCTGGCACAGCACCTGCCGCGCAACATCAGCCTGGAGACCTTTATGGACGAGCTGGCGGCACAAATCTGCCCGACAAACCCGCGTGGTTTAACCGAAGATGAAATCGCGGCGGTAACCGCATTGCGTGACAAGAAATTCGCCACCGACGCATGGATCTACGGAACTTCTCCCGCGTTTGATTACGCCAACAGCAAACGCTTTGCCTGCGGAACCGTTTCCCTCAGCCTGCGCCTGCAGGCAGGGAGAATCGAAACGTGCTGCGTCACAGGCGACTTCTTCGGCAACGGCGATATGCGGGAATTGGAAAAACGCCTGACAAATCAAACCAATAGCAGGGAAAGCATTCTTGCCGCGCTTGCGCCGATTGACCTGAATCACTACCTCGGCAACTTAACTGTCTCGGACTTCCTGTCCCTTTTTAACTTTTAACAAAATTCCATATTGCCAAATCCAAACGCATTTGATAAAATACACTTTGATATAATGGGGTGAGAGGTGGCGCCTTCCCCAAAAGGATGGGAGAAATCAAAACATGGAACTGGATTATGTACGCGCAAGCGATCCCGAAGTCGCGGACGCATTACAGGACGAACTGCACCGGCAGCAGGACCACATTGAGCTGATCGCCTCGGAGAACTTTGTCTCGCCGGCGGTCATGCAGACCATGGGCGGTCCTTTGACGAATAAATACGCCGAGGGATATCCCGGCAAACGTTACTACGGCGGCTGTGAGTTTGCCGACGTGGTCGAGAACCTGGCGCGCGACCGGTTAAAAAAACTCTTCGGCGCCGACCACGCCAATGTGCAGCCGCATTCCGGCGCGCAGGCGAACTTCGCCGTGTAC
>WRCT01000080.1 GCA_009783775.1 Clostridiales bacterium
TCCGGAATTTCGGCCTTGGCTGCCGCGATCACGTTGCAGCAGCTCCACTTTGTACCTTTGGAGTAGGCGTTGGTCGTACAGGTGCCTGCCACCGCGGGATTATCCGGATCGTCGATCACAGCGCCCGTATGATTGGAGGGGACTTTGGAATCCGGAATCTCGGCCTTGGCTTGCACGACCACGTTGCAGCAGCTCCATTTAGTGCCCTTGGCGTAGGCGTTGGTCGTACAGGTGCCGCCCACCGCGGGATTTTCCGGATCGTCGATCACCGCGCCTGTGTGGTTGGAGGGCACTTTGGAATCCGGAATTTCGGCCTTGGCTACCGCGACCGCGCCGCAGCAGCTCCACTTTGTACCCTTCGAGTAAGCGTTGGTCGTACAGGTGCCGCCCACCGCGGGATTTTCCGGATCGTCGATTTCTTCGCCGATGTGACCGCCGGCGCAGGGGTTATCGGTTTCCAGTTTCAGAATGGTCAGGTTAAGCCTTACCGTGGTGCCGGTGTAGAAGGCAAAATAATCATTTCCTGCTGAGTTGTTGAGCGCAAGATAGCGTGTTGCATCCGCTGCAGACTGGATACGCCAGGTTCCTGTTGTGGCGCCGTCAACGATTTTCAGTTCATAGGCGCTGCCTCCATAGCTTGCGACATTACCGGCTGTCCAGGTTATATACTTGCCTGCTTGAGAACCGCCCACTGCCTTGATCGCCAGATTATCTCCGGCTTCCTCCACCTCGAACACATAGGCATACTTCGGATTGGTGATGCTGGTGGGCGCGGTTGCCGGGCCATCCTGTACGGCGAGGATACGCGAATCGCTGGGCTCGCCCGCCAGGTACCAGTAGTTTCCGCTGGCGCGGTTGACCAAAACAATGATCTTATCCCCCGCCTCAACGTCAGACGCGTCCGTGATTACCACGAATGTTCCCTGATAACCCGGGGCAATGGGATCGCCCTCACCGATCTTGGCATTACAGCCGGAGCAGTGGATATCGCCCTCGTAGCCCGGGGTGATGCCCACAGCGGGGAATCCGCCAACATAATAGGTGCCTTCGCCCGCATGGTTGATCGGCGCTACGGTCGATAATGCCAGCGCCTCTCTGGTTTGCTCTGCGCTACAAACGGAGCAGACGCGGTTATCAACGCCAAGTGTGCTACAGGTGGACGGCACTTTCGCGCCCCAGTCGCCCCAAGTGTGGGTCACGCATTCTTCCTGAACGAGCTTGTAGAAGAGAATGGTGGGCTGTGTGCCGTTGATGCCCGTGGGCGCATTGCTATCAGCGTACATGCGGAAACCATAGCCGGCGCCCCAATTCAGCTTGAGTACGTTTGCGGGGGTACCGCGTGAAGATATTCTAAACGAGTTCGGATTAGAACTTGTGAACGTCGACACAAAGATATCGAACGTGGCTGTGGCGGGCTTTGTTGCGTTGGTCAGGCCTTTGGCACTAATATTTGCCGCGGGGTTGGAAGTGCCGGTTGCAATCGTTAACCATACATCGTTTGCCGCGTTGTACATGCTGAAGCCATTGGTCGAGTCACCGGTCAACTCCCAAATAATCTCGGCGTCTCCTGTGGTCACTGTATTGGCCGACGGTTTTACCGTCCTGCTGGTCAACCAGTTTGCGTTTGGCGTACCGTACGCTGCTGTAATGGCGCCAACGCCAACCGTTACGTCGTTGTTGTACGCCGCCACGACATAGGTGCCCGGAATCAGATTGGTGGTCAGCGCGAAGTCCTGCTCGGTCTTTGGCGCGCAGCAGGCGCAGCCGCAGGTATCGCCGCAGTCATGGCCCGGCGCGCAGGCGCAGATGGCGGGGTTGAGGCTGCCCTTGATGGGAGGTGTGATCTCCTCCCCGCAGAGGGAGCACATGGTGCCCGCCGACCAGGCCTCATTTAAGCAATCGCCAACCACGGCCGGTTTGGCCGGATTGGGCACTTCGTCGCCGTCGTGGCCGTCCGAGCAGGGAAGCGCGGACACAGAGAGCGGCGCGCCGTTGCCTTCGCCGTCGGGGAACACGACATCGCCCCAACGGTAGATCTTGAACTCATTCAAAAAGTCGCCGGCCGTATAGGGGAAGGTGCCCGACCAAAGTCTGAGCCATTGCCCATCTTCATCGGCCGGAACCAACTTCGAATCCAGGGCGCCGGAGGTAAGGGCGGCAAAACCGTCGTTATAGCTTGGCGTCGCCGGAGGCGCCTCTGTATTCCAGCCGATTTGATTGCTGCTGATGCTGTAAGGAGAATCATGATAGCCCAGAACACTGAACGTGACGGTGCCGTTACCGTTGTCTTTCGCATAGACGGTAGCATAGGCGGTATTGTTGCCTGCCCTGCCCCACGAGAAGATGTAGGCGACCGGGAACTCGGGCGTGAGCACGAGTTTTCTGCCGAACGCCGTCAAGTCACCCGTACCGTTGAAGGTGCCGGTGAGTTCCACTTCCTGCACATCGGCGCCGGTAAACGCGGCGCTTTTCCAGCCGTTTACCTGTTCGCCGAGCGTCGCGTCCACACCGTCTCCGACGATCTTGGATACGGATCCGCCATCCATGCCATAGACATGCACGGTGTAGGGGTTATCCCCGCTACTGCCGCCTGCGAGGGTGAACTTGTATAGTTTGGGAGAAATATACGACGCTGAGGGAGCATACCCGGAGCAGCGAGGGTTGTCACCATTGTAGTTCCACGTCAAACGACGCGTGCCGGAGCCGTCGGTGCCTGCGTTGGGCGAACCGTTGTTCCATTCAAAGAACCACTGATAGTTGGCTACTGTTTGTTTCGTGTTCGAAGCCAACATCGAAGTGGTGCCCTGCATACCCAGGTAGTATCCATCAGCACGCTGCAGGTGATAGCGGCCGGTTGTGTCGCTCTTGGTGACGGTGATCTCCGCCGCGGCTACTCCGGAAGACCACGGAATGCTTCCCGCGCTTGGAAATACTTCCATAACAGCCGAAAAGTTGGCGCCGGTTGTACTGTTGAAGTGGGCCGCCCAGTCTTTGTTGATGCGGGTAGTTCCGCCATTGGCAGCTGTCGTCGGGTGGTATACCCACAGGTATGTTCCCGACCAATCCGAAGGCTCGCTTGTGACCAGTTCGTAGGTGTCGCCAGCGGCTGCGCTGGTAACGCCGATGGACACAGGAACCAAGGCCAGAATCATTGCCAGGGCAACGATGATGGATAAGATTTTCTTCATGTGTGTTCATTCCTCCAAAAAAATAGTTTCCGATAACTAGTTTATTGTAACACAGCGCCCCCTTCTTTGCAAACTGTTGTTTTTTACATATAGTTTACGCGGCTTTTACTCTTTACATTTTTGGAAACTCTGCTATCATATTGGATGTAACATAGGGGAAAGATTGGAGAATGATTATGAAACGAATGAAAAAGCAAGCCCTAGCCTTGGTAATGGCAGTCCTTATGATTGCTGTAATCGCCGTTCCTCTTTTTGTTCTTTCGCCCGTCACGCTGGCGGCGGAAGCGCGCTCAGAGATCGTAGGCTGGGAATATCCCGCCGGCGCGGACGGCACCGAGCTTCCCGCGAACCGGGGGGATGCCGCCTGGTCCGGCACCGTGAGAGTGATCGGGAACACTTTTAGAGGGTCTTCCATCGGCATCATGACCCCGGGGTGGAACAACGCGAGCCAGTATATAGAATTCAAATTTTCCACCAAAGGCTTTTCGAGCATACTGCATTCGGCGATTACGCGTTCCAGCAGTTCGGGACCGAGAGATTTTATGGTGCAATACAGTCTCGACGGCACAAACTTCACCGATTGCAGCATCTTTGCAGTGCAGGGCACCTCACCGAATCCAAGCCCCGTCAATCTGCCATTGCCGGCAGCGTGCGATGACCAAGAGTGGGTTTGGGTGCGTTGGGTATTGGCAAGTAACATAAGAGTAAGCGGCAGCGGGACTGTCGCGTCCGGCGGCTCGTTCAACTACGACGAAATAACCTTCACCGGCATGGGCAAGGATGCGGACCTGATACCGCAACTGGTGGGCGGATCGGAAATCGCACTGGGCGAGACGGTTTATCTGAGCGTCGAACGGGCGGGCGCGCAAATTTTCTACCGCCCCTTCACAGAGGGCACGACAGCCGCTTATATTCCTTATAATCCCGCGACAGGCATCACGCTTGCCAGCCTTCCCGCCAGCATTCAGACTTACGCCATCGATGGCGGCAGCGGCACTGAGGGGCGTGACCGCGTCTACAAGCTGACGCAGCTCAAGGTAAAGACCGTAATCGCCAGCCGTTTCTCCGGCTCGCTCGAAGCAAACGCACAGGTCGCGCTTTCTTGCGAAACGCCGAGTGCGACTATTTTCTATACCGTGACCACCCGGTTTGGGACGACTGAGGCGGTCACCCAGGCTGAAAAAACTTACACCGGTCCCTTCTCTTTCACGGAGGGTCAGTTCCCCGTGCGCATCGTGGCCTACGCGACCCGTGATGGCTGCCTGCCAAGTGAACTCCAGACCATGAACTACACGCTCCGGGTTTCGGGCGGCGAGCAGTTTTACAAGGGCGTTTTGCACGCCCACACCAACCTCTCCGACGGCTCCGGAACCATTGAGCAAGCCTATGAATACGCCAAGAACACGGCGCGCAATACAGACTACCTCATCGTCACGGATCATAGCAACAGTTTGGACAGCGCGAGCAATCTCGGCACGATGGACGGTTCTAAAACGGGCCTTCTCTACGCCGACGGTCTGACAAAGTGGGAATACGCCAAACGTGCCGCCGCGCAGGCGACGACCGCGGATTTCGTGGCAGGGTACGGTTATGAAATGACCTGGAGCAGTGGATACGGCCACGCGAACACCTTCAACACCGAGGGGTTTGTCTCCCGCAACAACGGCACGTACACCCTCGCCGGCGGTGTGGGCCTGATCAACTATTACAAGCTGTTGGCGGAGTATCCCGACTCCATATCCATGTACAACCACCCTGGCGGTTTCTTCGGCGACTTCAACGACTTCGCCTACTGGGCGCCGGAGTACGGCTCCGTGATGCACCTCATAGAAGTGGGAAACGGCCATGGCCCGGTGGGCGGCGGCTCATACTTCCGCAGCTATGAAGCATATTTCCGCGCGCTGGACAGAGGCTGGCGCATCGGACCCGCCAACAACCAGGACAACCACCAGGGCAGGTGGGGCGATTCCAACACCTGCCGTACGCTGATCTATACAAACGACTTCTCAGAGCAGGGACTCTACGCCGCCATGCGTGATCTGCGCGTTGTCGCGACAGAGGATGACAACGCCACCCTCCTCATGAAGGTGAACGGCGAGTTGTTCGGCACCACCCTCGCGACCAAACCGGCAACCTTGAACTTCGAGGTGACCATCACCAACTCTGACCTGTCAAAGAAGGACGGCAGGCTGTCCATCGTCACCGACAACGGTTTAGTGGTCTATCAGAAGAGTTATGTGCTGGTAGACGGCAAGATCACCCTGGAGTTTGAACTGCCGCCGGACCGCACCTACTACGTTGCCCGCGTTGACCAAAGCGATGGCAGGATCGTCATATCCTCTCCCGTGTGGGTCGGCGCTGTCGGCCGGGTCGGCGTGGCAAGCATCACCGGTGAGGACGGCGGTACCACATTGGTGCACGGCGAGCCAACGGCGGTGCAGGTCAAGATTGAAAACATGGAAGCCGAAAGCTACACTGCGGACAGTGTTCGACTGTACTACCTGGATACGGACGGCACAACAGAAGTGACGCTTGGCACCGTTGCGGGCGGCGTTGTATCCGCAGGCGGGTCCCTCACCGTGTCCGTGCCTGTGACCCCCACCAAATCGGGCCGCTATGCCATCTTCGCGGAGGTGGAGGGCAGTTTGGGTGACGAACCCAAGTCCATCAACGGAAAGCAGGAGTTCACCGTCATACGGGAGACAGACATCCTCCGCGTGGCGATCGACGGCGGCCATGACAATATGTATGTCTCAGGCAGCTTCCCCAATTCGCTCACCGGTCTACAAACGATCGTTGGGAACTACAGCGGCAAATGCAGCATTCTCAGCTATCCCATTACCGACACCTCTCTGCAAGGCGTGGATCTTTTGGTTCTGACTGTCCCCTACGCGGACGCCGGCGTCTCGGTGCGTGCCTATGATGCCGCAGAGATCGCGGCGATCAAGGCCTTCACGGACGCGGGCGGCAGCCTGCTGGTCGCGGGCAAGACCAATACAAACGCCGCCTTAAACGACATTTTGACGGCGGTCGGTACGGACACGCGCCTACGCAATGACAGCCTGACCGATACGGTGGACCGCGGCAGCGCCGACCACCAGCTGCTCTTTAGACGCACTGATGTGTACGACCTGACGAATATCTATGCAGCGGGCGTCTCGACGGCGGAGTGCGCGTTCAGCTACTTTAGCGGCGCCTCTGTCAGCCCCGGCACGAAGGCGAATGTGGTCATCCACGGTGGCAGCAATACCGTAAGCACCGACACGGGCGTATCCGGCACAGACCTGGCCCTGCTGACAGAGGAGACCCTGACGGGCGGCGGCAAGCTGTTTGTAACCGGCTTAGCGTTCTTCAACGACTTCGAAGTCACCGATGCCGGCGTTTACGCGGGGCAGACGGGCAACTACCACCTAATCAACAACATCGTCCGCAACTGCATACCCACCAGCACGATCGCGCAGGCACGCGCGGGCAATGAGGGTGATTACTTCCGCGTCAAGGGTACGCTTGTAACCAACGGCAGCGATTCCGCAGCAAAAACCGCGTTCTTTGACTGCGTGTATATCGAGGATGCAACGGGCGGCATCTGCCTGTATCCGCAGAATGCCTACCGCGTGGGCTCCCAGGTCTGGGTCGCCGGTTTCCGGGGCGAATTCATGGATGACCTTCAGCTGGAGAATATCATTACCTACCTGCAAGACAATGCGGGAAAGACCGTCACGCCGAAACCCGTCACGCTGGCAGCCGCGAATTCGGCCGGACTGCAGGGCCAGCTGCTGCAGGTAGATGGCACCGTGATCGAAGTTGTCAAGTCTGAAGGGCGCCCCGAAACCATCCGCATTCAGGAGGGCACGGAAATAGTCACGATATTCCTGGATGGCTATATCGACTCCTACTCCGCCTATGATCTCGACCACGTCGAAGTGGGGAACAAGATACGCGCCATTGGCGTCGCCGGTACGGGACCTGTTACCGACTGCGACGACTACCTCCCGCGCCTGCGTGTGCGCGACGCGGCGGAAATCACCTGTCTGGAAGATTGGTGGGTTCCCCCCACGCCCAGCCCGACGCCTGCGCCGACCCCCACCCCGACCCCGTCACCCACACCCGTTCCGCCGGCCACCCCGACGCCTGCGCCCGAGGAGGGCTCTGAATGGGTATTGACGCCGCTGGACGATATCCTGCCCTCGGACGCGTTTGTCTTCACCGTGCGCTGGCAAACCACCAACTATGCCCTGCCGAACGACAGCGGATCAAGCTCGCCTGCCGGTGAGATTATCGGGGTTGTGGACGACAGGTTGGCACAGCCACCCCGTTTTGCCCTGCAATGGAGCGTGGAAAAGACGGAGAGCGGTTATATTTTCAAGGCTTACGGGAAAACAAATGTCTTTCTCTTCAACAACAACTCCAATACCGGCGTGCGCGTGGGCGCAAGCACCGCCAACGTATGGGCGCTGGATGAGACCAGCGGCTACTTTGTGAACACGGCAACCGAACGTTTCCTCGGCGTGTACCGGGGCGCGCCCGACTGGCGCTCCTATACGTCGGTCAACAGCAACATCAGCGCGCAAACCCTCGAGTTCTATGTGAAACAGGTTCCCGAAACAACGCCGTCACCGACACCGACGCCATCACCAACGCCGACGCCATCACCAACGCCGACGCCATCACCAACGCCGACGCCATCACCAA
>WRCT01000081.1 GCA_009783775.1 Clostridiales bacterium
CAGCTACGCTGGCCTCCCCCCTCGGGGAGGGGGGCTTGCAAGGAAGAAATAAAGTCTTCATAACCTTTTTCCGCAGCAACTAACTTCGCCGAACGGATATGAATGGATTCCTCGTAGAAGTTGCGCGTGCACTTGTCCATGCAGCGGTGGGAGCAGATCGTGCCCGTGATAAAGGGCAGCGGGTTTTTCTCGCAGATGAGCGTCAGGGCCTCCCTGTATTTGCCTTGGCCGACCAGCTCCAGGTATTCGGGAATATCCTGCTTGATTGGGCAGCCGCCACGGCAGGGCGCGGTGAAACAGTTGACCAGCGGGACTTTTTCGTCCAGCTTGCGGTTGGGCAGGGGTTTGATCGCCTTTCTGCCGCGCTCGCTGACCCGACTTTGCTCGGCCAGTTTGGCCACGGCCGCCGCGTTCACGCCCGCGAAGGGCGCGTAGTCTGCCGCACGCAGGGCGTCGGCCATCTGGGTCAAGCGCCCGTAGCCGCCGGGTTTTAAGAGGGTGGTGGCCAGGGTAATCGGCCAGACGCCCGCCTCAAAGAGCGGAATGATATTGAAGGCGTCGATGCCGCCCGAGAAGGACAGGCGCAGCTTGCCGTCGAAAGCTGTGGCAAAACGGGCCGCCATTTCGATGGTCAGCGGGTAGAGCGCGCGCCCGCTCATGTACATCTCCTCGCTGGGCAGTTCGTTTGCCTTGACCTGCGCGGGGAAGGTGTTGGAGAGCTTGAGCCCGAAGGTCAGGCCGTTGCCTCCCGCCAGCGCCAGCAGCCGCTCGAACATGGGCACGGCGTCCTTGTATTGCAGGTCGGCGTTGAAGTGGTGCTCGTCAAAGGCGACATAGTCAAAGCCCAGGTTGTCGAGCGTTTCACGCACGAAGGCATAACCCAGGATGGTCGGATTGCACTTGACGAAGGTGTGCAGTTTTTTGGCGGAAATGAGATAGGACGCGATCCGCTCAATCTCCTGTGGCGGGCAGCCGTGCAGGGTCGAGAGGCAGATCGAACGGCAGACATGGGGGCTGATGGTCGCAAGGTAACCTTCGTCCACCTTGGAGAACCGGTGCAGGTTTTCTTTGGCCCAGGCCAAACACTCGGCCCAGACGGGCGTGTTTTGCGCGTCCTTGAGGCCCTCGATGAAACCGTCGATCTTGGGCGTGGTGATGCCAGCAAAGTCGTAACCCACGCTCATGTTGAAGACAAAGCCGTCCGGATCGCCCCAGCCGAATTCACGGGCCAACAGCTTTAGGGCGAACCAGCCCTTGATGTACTCGTCCATGGCCTCCCCTACGGTCAGTTCGGTGGACCACTCGCAGTTGTAGCATTCGTCTTCGGCCACGATACAGGGTTTGCCGATACAGGCGGCCAGCTCGTCGCCGTCCATGATCTGCACGGTCTTGAGCTCGAAAAAGCGGCTGCCCGCGTAATAGGCGGCGATCAGGTTCTGCGCCAGCTGGGTGTGCGGGCCGGCGGCTGGGCCGAAGGGCGTCTCGAGCTTTTCGCCGAAGAGGTCCAGGGTCTTGCCCTGTTGGGGCGCAAAGGCTTTCTTTACGCCGAAGACGCTGCCGCCCGGCAGTTCGTTTAGGATCCAGTCCATCAGCGCGGCGTAGGGTATGGGTGTCATGCGATCAGACATAGGTAACTTCCTCCGATTCAATATTGATTGTCATTGCGGCCCCCGAGCCGCAATCTCATTTCCTAATTAGATTGCGGGTCAGTCCACCCCACCAAATCTGCGGATTTGGCGGGGCCCCCGGGCCCGCAATGACGTTAAAATGGCTAGTCCGGCTCGATCAGGCCCAGGTTCCCGTCCTTGCGGGAGTAGAGCACGTTGATCTTTCCGGTTTCGGCATTTTCGAAGACATAGAACGAGTGGCCGACGAGCGCCATTTGCAGGATCGCCTCCTCCTCGCTCATGGGCTTGATCTGGAAACGCTTGACGCGCACGACGCGCGGCGTGTGGTCCTCGGCGGCGGGTTCCTCGGGATAGTGCGCGGCAAAGGCGTCCTCGCGCAGGCCCTTTTTCAGGTTGCTCTTGTGCTTGCGGATCTGCCGCTCGAGCTTGTCCAATGCGGCGTCGATGGAGGCGTACATATCGCCCGAGATTTCCTCGCTGCGAATGAAACGGCCCTGATGCGGGATTGTGATTTCAACGATGTGACGGTTTTTCTCAACGGAGAGCGTGACGTGCGCCTCCGCGTCGCTGGGAAAGAAACGTTCCAGTTTTCCCATCTTCTTTTCTACCGTTTCGCGCAGGTAGGCGGAGACCTCCAGGTTCTTTCCCGAAATCAAAATACGCATAGCTTACACTCCTTTTATGTTAAATTTAAGGCATTGTATAATACCTGTACTTATCATAACATATTTTGACGAAGATTTCCACAAAATTCGTTACAGTTTCTTTGCATTTTATACATACTTAAGTCAAGAAAGCACCTTATAATGGTAATAACAAAGAAAAGGTTTTTTCATTTTTTACCTTCCTCCTTTGTGATCCCCCCCAACAGGTATGCCTCCCCCAAACCAAAAACCATCTGCGCAAGATGGTTTTTGGTTTGTTTGCATAGAGTGAAGAGTGGAGTGTGAAGAGTGAAACAAAGGAAGAAAACCCTATGGGTTTTTCAATAATTGTATCTAAAACTACCGCAAGGTAGTTTTTCCATTCGTTCCACTCTCCACTCTAAACTCTTTACTCTTTTTTCACACCCGCAGCCGCTCAATCACCTCGCGCATTTTTCGCTTTTGCTCGGGGGTCAGCATGGGCGAAATCATTTCGTAAATCTCCTCCATCTTCGAGCCAGACAGCTCGCCCCGCGCTTGCTGTTCGCGCACCGTCGCCCCCAGATCGTCCATCAGTTCCTCGCGGCTCTTGCCCCTGCTCATCTGAATAAAACGCTGCATTTCCTCATATGTCATGGCCTGATACCTCCACAGTTAATCTTACATATTTCTATTTTATTCAGCGGGCACAGAGAAGGTGCCGCCGGAATAGAATATGGAATAGAGAAGAAAAGAGGAAAATTATGTTTGAAAAACCACAACAGCCGCCCACCGAGACGCAGGGCCCGCCGCAAGACCCGCTGACCTCGCCCCTGTCCTGCGCGGTCGCGCTGGGAGAGTATATTCGCCTGGAATACGGCAAGCAGGGCGTGCAGGAGTTTGTCCAATCCCTGTCGCGGCTGGTGCCGCAGGAGCTGTGCGGGCAGATGGCCGAGCGCCTGCACGTCGCGCCGCCCGCGCCGCCCCCGCCGCTGTTTCGCGAGTACGCCGCGCCGCCCCGACGGCAGCCGGAGATGGGCATGGACCAGATCATGCAGATGATGCAAATGATGCAGATGATGGGAAAGGTGAACGGCTGAGGCCGTTCACCAGAGTGGAGTGTTGAGAGTGGAGAGTGGAGCGAATGTGAAAATAGCTCCGCTATTTTTTTGATTTTATGAAAGACACATCGCCGTCCCTTTGATGAAGCGAAGCACAAAAAACCAAAAACCGCCCGAGGGGGGAGACGAGCGGTTTTTTGGCTGGGCGCTTTGAAAATCGCAGCGCCCTATTTGGGGGGAGGTAAGGGATGGTTTCACAAAGGAGGAAAGGAAGAATGAAGAAAACCTTTTCTCTTTGTTGTCTTTATTGTAAACCCTCATTTTGGCAAAAGTATGTCAGCAATGGAAAAGAAATGAAAAAGCATTAAAAATCAAACAGCGATATTTGATTTTGTTTTGGCAATCCCGCAAAGCAGCCGCAGGCGTCGAGCGCGTCGATGACCGCTGAGCTGACGCCGGTTTTTTCGGCAAAGTCCTGCACGGAGATGAAGGCGCTGTGGTCGTTTCGTTTCTCCGCCATCGCTTCCGCCGCAGCCTGGCCGACGCCCGTCACGGAGGAAAACGGCGGGCGCAGACCCCCGTCCTCTACGATAAAGTTGGTGGCGTGGGACGCGAAAATATCCACCGGCAGCATGGCGATGCCGCGTTGGTTCATCTCGTAAACCGATTCGAGCATGGTGATCAGGTCTTTGTCCTTCTTGCGCTCGGAGGTCTCTTTGCTCTGCATGGCCCGATCAATCTGCTGTATATTGGCCAGCACCGCCTCCGCGCCGCCCGTGGCTTTTGAGATGTCAAACACCTTGCCGCGCACCGTGAAATGCGCCGCGTAATAGGCCTGCGGAAAATACAGCTTGAACCAAGCGATACGGAAGGCCGTGACGGCGTAGGCCACGGCGTGCCCGCGCGGGAACATATATTTGATCTTCTTGCACGAGTCGATGTACCAGGGCGGAATGCCCTCGGTCTCGGACATGGCCTGCTCCATCTCAGGCGAAAGGCCCTTGCCCTTGCGCACGCGCTCCATGATCTTAAAGCTTAAGGAGGCCGAGAGCCCGCGCGCGATGAGATAGTTCATGATGTCGTCGCGGGTGCAGATCGCCTCGGAGAGCTTGGCGATCCCGTTGGCAATCAGCGGTTCCGCGTTGTTGAGCCACACATTCTCGCCGTGGGTCAGGCCCGCGATACGCACCAATTCCTCCACCGTATCGGGGCGCGTGGTCTCCAGCACCTGGCGCACAAAACCCGTGCCGTACTCCGGCACGCCCAGCGTACCGAGCCGGCAATCAATCTTGGACAGGTCCGCACCCAGCGGTTCGCTGCCGGAAAACAGGGCCAGGGTCTCCTTTTCGTCCAGGGGAATATCCATCGGGCTGACCCCCGTTTGCACCTCCAGCAGCCGAAACATGGTCGGGTCGTCCTTGCCCAGAATGTCCAGCTTGACCAGGCAGTCTTCCAGCGCGTGATAGTCAAAATGCGTGGTGACGGTATCACGCTCCGTCTTGTCCGCCGGACGCTGCACGGGCGTGAAGTCGTAGATTTCCTCCCCCCTGGGCAAGACGACGATCCCGCCCGGGTGCTGGCCCGTCGTCAGTTTCACGTCCTTGCAGCCGCGCGCCAAACGCTCGACCTCGGCGTCGCGATAGACACGGCCCGTCTGCTCCTGATAGTGCAGCACATACCCCCGCCCCGTCTTTGGGGCGACGCCCATGACCGTGCCGCCGCGGTAGGCGTGGCCTTTGCCGACCATTTCCTCCACGAACGCGTGGGCCTTGGCCTGGTACTCGCCGGAGAAGTTCAAATCAATGTCGGGGATCTTATCGCCGTCAAAGCCCAAGAAAACCTCGAAGGGGATCTCGAAACCCTCTTTGCGCAGGGCCGCGCCGCAGCGCGGGCAAAGCTTGTCCGGCATATCCGCGCCGATGGCGTAACGGCTTTTGTCCACTTCAAAATCGCTGTATCGGCAGGCCGGACAGATATAGTGCGGGGCGAGTGGGTTTACCTCCGTAATACCCGCCATCGTGGCGACAAAGGACGAGCCGACCGAGCCGCGCGAACCGACAAGATACCCGTCGGATAAGGATTTTTGCACCAGCCGCTGCGCCATGAGATAGAGGGAGGCAAAGCCGTTGCCGAGAATAGACTTGAGTTCCTTGTCAAGCCGCGCCTCGACGATGTCCGGCAGCGGGTTGCCATAGAGTTCATGGGCGCGGCTGCGCGCCATGGCCTGCAGCTCCTGCTCGGCGTCCGGCAGTTTGGGCGCGTGGGGGTCGTCCGGAAAGGGTTTGAGCTTGCCGCAACGTTGGGCGATCGCATTCGGCACGGTGATGACCGCCTCACGCGCTTTGTCCTCGCCCAGGTAGGCGAACTCTTCCAGCATTTCCTCCGTGGTTTTCAGATACAGGGGCGCTTGCAGTCCCGCGTCCGCATAACCCTGCTTGAACTGAATGATCTTGCGGTACTCCGCGTCGTGCGGCTCCAAAAAATGCACATCGCCCGTGGCGGCCACGGGGATGCCCAGCGTCTCGCCCAGGGCTGCGATCTGGCGGTTGAGATCCCGCAGGCCCGCCTCGTCGGCGACCTTGCCCTCGCGCAATAAAAAGGCGTTGTTGGCGATGGGCATGATCTCCAAAAAATCATAGAAGGACGCGATGTCTTTGAGCTCTTCCTCAGGCGCACCCTCTAAAACGGCTGTAAACAGTTCCCCCGCCTCGCAGGCCGAGCCCACAAGCAAGCCTTCGCGGAACACGTGCAACATACTCCTTGGGATCACCGGCCTGCCCCGAACAAAATGGCCGAGGTGGGAATAGCTGATTAACTTGTACAGATTTTTCAGACCGGCTTGGGTTTCAGCCAACAACAAAATATGGCAAGTTTGTTGTTTCTCCTTCTGACCACTGACCACTGACCACTGACCACTAATAACAGGTATCTTGCTTACACCGCGCTCAGCCAGCATATCAACCAGCCTGAGCAGCACCTGCGCGCAGGAGGCCGCGTCATCGTCGGCTCGGTGATGGCTGCCCATGTCGATCCCGAAGTGCTCGCAGACCGTGGCGAGTTTGCGGTTGGGCAGGATATCGCGCAGCAGATAGCGCGCGAGCATGAGCGTGTCGGCGCAGGGCTGATTGAACTCTATCCCAAAGCGGCCGCTGTGCGCCGAGAGAAACCCCAGGTCAAATTTCGCGTTGTGCGCGGCGAGACAGGCGCCGCCGCAGAAGGTCTGGAACGCCGTTAGCGCCTCACGCGGGCCGGGCGCGCCTTCCAGCATGGCACGGGTAATGCCCGTCAGTTTGGTGATCTGGTAGGGGATCACCGCGCCGCCGTCCACAAAGGTTTGGAAACGGTCCGTGATTTTTCCGTCCACGATTTTGACCGCGCCGATTTCAATGATTTCGCACTTGACGGGGTCAAAGCCCGTGGTCTCCAGGTCAAAGGCGATGATGGGCTGGTTTGTCTCGATCTCGGTGGAATCGGGCAGGAGATAACCCTCAACGCCGAACAGGACCTTGACACCGTTTTTCCTGGCCGCGACAAACGCGTCGGGAAAGGCCTGCGCGACGCCGTGGTCGGTGATCGCGACCGCCGGATGTCCGAAACGCTTGACCGTGGCCATCAGCGCCGCCACGTCGGTTAAACCGTCCTTGGCGGACATCTTGGTGTGCAGGTGCAGTTCCACGCGTTTTTCCAAGGACGTGTCCTGCCGCTGCTCGCGCTCTTTCAGGTTCACCTGATCGACATAGAAAATCAGCCCGAATTTGTCGGTCTTGGGCACGCCCGCGACCTTGAGGTCCTTGCCCTGCGCGTGGGCCAGTTCCAGCCGGCGCAGGAAACGCTGCGCCTTGCCCTCCTCGTCAAAGACGGCGCTGCAGTAAACGGAATCGGTAAAGTCGGTGAGATTGAACCGCACGCGGTACTTCTCCGCGCCGCGCGTCTTGGCCTTGGCCCAGCTCTCCTTCAGCTCACAGGAGACCAGCTGGCCCGCGATGGCAACGGCGGCCAGGCCATCTTGCAGTTCGGCGATGGGGCGGGTCTTGCGCCCTTCGATTTTGCCACCCATCAAAATGCCCGAGGGGGGCAGGTCGTCTGAGGGCGGTTTGGGTTTTGGCACGCGCAGGGTGACGGTTTGGGTTTCGGGTTGAATGGCGTCGGCGTCTTCATATAAAAATTCTGTCTTGTGCGGCAACAGGAGTTTTCGGATTTCCGTTTCCCAGAGGGCCAGATCATCGGGGTCCGTGCCTTTTGTTTTATAAACACGCAGCACGAGCGTGCCCGAGGCGCGCAAAAGCCGCGCCTCTCTGATGTGCAACTCGTCTTCGGTTATGCCCGCTATTTCAAATGCCGCCTTAAATTGTTCCACAGTTATTCACTATTCACTATTAATGCCAATCACGAGTAGAAAAAGGCAAGGGAGGCGAGGCGAGCAAAGATAAAAGCGATGAGGCCATTCTCTGAGCGCACCTTGGAAGCGAACTGGATTTGGGTTTTCTGC
>WRCT01000082.1 GCA_009783775.1 Clostridiales bacterium
CTTATCCAATGTGCCGCCCGTATGCCCCAGGCCCCGACCCGACATCTTGGCGACCGTGCCGCCGCAGGCCGCAACGAGCGGCGCCACAACGAGCGTGGTCGTGTCACCCACGCCGCCGGTGGAGTGCTTGTCGACCTTGACGCCCTTGATCTCGGAAAGGTCCACAATATCGCCGGAGTACATCATGGCCATGGTCAGGTCCGCCGTCTCCTGGTCGGTCATATTATTGAACACCACAGCCATCATAAACGCGGCCATCTGATAGTCGGGGATCGAACCCTCGACAAAGCCGCCGATCACAAATTGAATTTCCTCCTGGGTCAGTTCCTCCCCCTGCACCTTTTTTTCAATCAAATCCACCATGCGCATGATAACAAGCCCTCCCAAAATTAGTGGCTAAATTCTATCATAGTTTCCGTGTTCTGTAAACCGTGAATATAGTGGGCAGTATGCAGTGGGCAGTGGGCAGATTGCTCACGCGGGATTATATTTTCGCCGCAACATGTACTTAAAATGTTGATTGGATTTGCGAGGACGTTTTAATCAGTGGGTGGTATAAATTAACGTCGACGATATTGCGGGGTTATATCAATATTGTTCCTTTGATCTTGGCGTCGTCTATAAACTCCAAAAACGCCCCGGTGATTATCTTTTGGCCCTCGGTATTCGGATGAGCGCCGTCTTTGCATAAAAAGCGTTTGAGCCTGCCATGCTCCAAAAATGCTCCGCGCACATCAACCAAAAGCGTATTGGTTTCAGCCGCAATCTTTTCGACGGTTCTTGAATAATGCTCCTGCCAGCGGTATATCGTTTCAACGCTCTCCAGCCATTTAAGGACGTTTGCTCTATTCAAACCGTTACAGAACCAATCGAAAAACCGCTGCGCGTCAAGCGGTGGCAGCGTGGTCAAAATGGGGCGGATCCCTCCTTTTAATCCTTGCGCGGCTTACCCCAAAAGAACAGCGCGACTGTTCCGGGGCCGGTATGGCTGCCTATGGTCGTACCGATGTTGTATATTTCAACCTCGCCGCAGAGCCGCGGAAAGCGATCTTTCACCAATGCCGCCACCGCTTTTGCGTCCTCAAGACAGGCGGAATGGGAAATATAGCATTTGCCGTCATAGAACAGGCCGTCGTCAGCACATTCCTCCATTTTCTCGACTACCTTTTTAATGGACTTCTTTTTGCCCCGAATTTTCGCTCTCGGAATAAGTTTGCCGTCGTTGTCCATGTTCAAAAGCGGACATATGCCAAGCAACGTTCCCACAAAGCCGGAGGTTTTGGAAACCCGCCCGCCCTTAATATAAAAGGTCAAATCGGTAGAAAAGAACCAATGGTGCAGCTTTAGCTTGTTTTCGTTTGCCCAGGCATATAAATCGTCAATGCCCATGCCTTCATCGCGTAAATCCGCTATTCTATCCATAAGCAATCCATAGCCGGAGGACGCGGCAAAAGAATCGACGACATACAGCTTTCTGTTTGGGTATTTTTGCATCAGCTCCTCCCTTGCTATCATGGCGGAGTTGCAAGAACCTGAAAGCCCGCTGGAGAAGCAAATATGAAGAATGTCCTGTCCCGCCTCTAAAAACGGTGTAAAGTAGTTGATAAATTCATCGACATTCACCTGTGACGTTTTGGTGTCCGCACCGTCCGCCATCGCTTTATAGAATTTATCGAACGGCATGGTTTTCCCCAGATCGTCCGGGTAAGTTTTACCGTCAAGCATATAGTGAAAACAGATATACTCAATATCTCTTGCCTTAAAACGCTCTTCGGTCAGATCGGCTGTGGAGCAGCTGCTTAAAATGTATTTTTGCATAACATTCCCTCTTTTCATTGTGATGGCAGTATTATATTCGTCTCATACATGGCAGTCAAAAAGCCTGTTGAGTCAGCGAACCGGGCGGAAATCTAACAAATCTAACTTTTTTCAGAGAATCGGACCCGTTTCGCCTTGACAAAAGTTATATTGCGAGCCACACAAAAACGCTGTAACGGGCGGGCTGACGCGAGTCCCGACAAATCCAAAGGATTTGTTGGGTGCCCCCCTACAACCCCTTTGCCACCTGTTACACCCTTCCGTACATCAGGTTGCCCGTGGGCAGGCAGTATTCCAAAAACCAGGCATACCAGCGCGGCATGGGCAGGCCGGAGATCGCCGGATACATGAGCAAAAAGAGCACGACCGCCACGGCCAGCGCGGCCCATTTGAGCCAGGCGATGCGCCGCCCCTTCTGTTCGAGCTGATACAGCAGATACAGCGCGGCCAGGATCATAAAGGGCAGGGTGGCAAAGTAGTGGTAGATGAACACGCAGCGCGTGACAAACACCCAGGGCAAGAGATTGGCCAGCACCGCGACGGCCAGCATACCCGTGGCCTTGCTGCCCTTGACGCGCCCCGTGACCCACAGCAGGGCCAGACTGAGCGCGCCGACCGTGCTGCCGTACCAGACCATGGGATTGCCCGTGCTGGAGATGTTCGAGAGCTTATTGCCCACATTCTCGGCGTAAAACCAGCAGGCCCGCGCCATCAGCGGCCACTGGAACCAGCTCGACTGGCAGAGGTGCGTGGCCTCCAGATTGCCGTGATAGTTGAACATATCCAACTGGTTTTTCCACATCGTGCGCCACGCGTCCGACAGGCCGTAGTTGCCGCCCGCCCGCGACGCGTCGTAGACAAAGTAGGGCGTATAGGAGGCAAAGTAAATGATCGCGGGGATCACCACAAAGGCGCCCACGCAGACCAAAAGTGTAATGCCCGTGTTGCCCCAGAAGTCCTTGGTGCGCTTGCGCTCGATGTCGTTTTTGACCGTGATGTACTCATAAAACCGCGTGCCCAGCGTCGCAAAGAGCAGCACGGCCAGGCCCGCGCCCGCGTAAAGGCCGATCCATTTGCTGGCAAAACCCAGCCCGAAGAACAAGCCGGAGAAGAACAGCGGCTTTAGCGTTTTTGAGAGCGGCTCGTCATAGAAGTTCATGGTCATGTAGTCGTACATGAACAGGAACATGAGCAGGATGAAAAAGACGGCGAACACATCGATGGTCGCAATCCGCGTCTGCGTAAAATGCATACAGTCGAAGGCAAAGAGCGCGGCCGCGATAAAGGCAAAGTCCGTGCGTTTGAAGATACGCTTGGCGAAGATGTACAGGATCGGGATCATGCCGATGCCGAACAGCGTGCCCATGATCCGCCAGCCGAAAGGCACCATGCCGAAGACCGCGACGCCGGCCGCGATGATCAGCTTACCCAGCGGCGGGTGCGTCCACTCGTAGATGGACATACCGTTCAGGCTCTCGTACGCAGTGCGGGCGTGGTAGATCTCGTCGAAATACATACCGTTGAAATAGGAAGGGCGGTCCGGCACCGTGTGCTGCTCGTCGACCAGCTGCGCGCCGGAGACGGCCCACACGGGCAGCTGGTTGCCGGCCGCGTCAAAGAAGGCCAGCTCGTTGAGCGAGACCGTGCCGCTTTGCACGGTCAGCGTCAGCTGCCGCGCGCGGAAACTTTCCTTATATGTGTTCCACTTGAACATCTCGCCGTTCTTTTGGGAGAAGTGGAGCTGCTCGCCTGTGTCCGTCGTCAAAACCAGCTCGCCCACCGCGATGTTCGCGTTCACCCAATACTGCGCGACATTCACGGTCTGCCCGAAATCCAGCGTGGCCGAATCCCCGGGCTTGGCCGTCCAGGTCGTGGTCGGGAAACGGAACGTGCCCAGATTGAGCAGCGCGATTACGGCGTACACCAGCGTCAGCACAAGTAGCAGCTTGCGGTCCGCGCGCAGGAGGCGGGGACTCTTTTTCTCGTCAAAGAGAGACAGAACCTCGGTTTTCGGCGTCTTTGTTTTTTTCATTCCTTTTTTCTTTTGCGCCGATAAAAAGGCAGTGTCCAAGCAGGAAAATACTCTCTCTTTTTTTAAGCTGCATACGGAGCAAGTATTTTCATCTTTACGATTGATCCCGCCGCAAGAACAAATCCATAGGCTTTTATGTTCTATCGGCTGATATTTTGCTTTTTCGTTTGTTTCACAGACATACTGCTTGGTCAAATCCCCGCCCAAAGCCTTATCCAATGTTTCCTGTTTTGGGAGCTGCGTCCAAACACTATCTTGCGGCGCCTCCCATATTGAATCGTCAGAAAAAACAACAGAAATAACCGATACAGCATAAGAGCGTGTGACTGCGTCGGGCAAAAAAACAGCGGTCTTTTGTCCAAACTCCACATTGCGGTTCGCCGCGAGGTCAAGATACTGATACTCCTTTACCCCTTTGAGCACCTTGTTCGAAACATCATAAGCGCCAATTGAAACTTTTACCGCTTTAATTGGTTTGAGGGAAATATTTCTATACTTAATCTGCGCTAATACTCGCCCTGTTTTGGTGTCTTTTAAAAGCGAACCCGCCACAATGAGAATGGGAGAGCCCTCGAAATACTGGTTCTCTTTTATTCGAGATAAATTGGAAAATCTGCTCATAATTCTTTACCTCGCTTACAGGATAGGAAGCTCATCTTCCAGAGATTCTTCTTGTGTTGGTGTTGCGGATAACAGCTGCTCCCGAATTGCGCCCACATCATCCACAAGTTTTCCAAATGCGTATATGATCCAAGAGCTGAAAAGCAAGATAACAGCACTACCAAGGCCAATAAGGAAACCCCTTGCCCCTAGTTCGTCTATCAGTATAATCCCGGTAATCAGCCCACCCAGCACACCAACAATGGCAATGACCGTTGCCAATATCTTGATTTTGTTTCCAATGTTGTCAAACATGGAGAATTATCCTTCTTTCAGTATTATTCGCCACTATCCAGCAGCTCCTTTACCCATTTCTTGAGGGACGCTTCCCTTTTCTTCACGTGTTTGTCATAGAATCCCGCACAGCAAGCCTTTGCCCGCACGCCCCAGCCCAGAAAACGGTCGCCGCAGATCCAGGCGAAATACCCGAAGGACAGGGTCTGCGCAAACGCGACCGCGCGCAGCAGGTCGTTGTGCTCCTTGCTGCCGCGAATGAACCCCATCGCAGGCTGCGACACGATGTACATGGCGGTCATGACGTTCGCGAAGGTCGTGACCGTCACAAAGATCGCGGCGAGCAGAATGCGCTTGTCCTTGTAGTGCACATACGCAAAGAGCAGCAAAAAGATCACGGGGAAGACATAACGCTCGTGCATATAGTGCCCAAAAGTGAAGATCATGTACATACAGAACGCGGCGGCCAGGTAGAGAACGCCGGAGTCGGTGAACAGGCCCGCCTTCTCGTCCTTGTTGCGCCGGCGCGCGGCCGCCAGCATGGCCGTCGAAAGCAGCACCGACAGCACGATGGCAAACCAGCCGAAGGGTTCGAACAGCGTGCCCTCCGTGGCTTTCCAGTTCCCGCCGATCAGCGCAAGGAAGTTATAGGCCTCGACGCTGGCATAGTTATAACCGTCCTGCGCCTCCATGAACTTGTCGACCAGCCAAAGCCAGCGCTGGTCGCCCTGGAACGGCAGTGAAATCAGGACGATCACCGTCAACGCCGTCAGCACCGCAACGATGGTATTGAGCACATCATCCATGTCCTTGATCGAAAACAGGAACGCAAAGGCCAGCAGCGGTCCGAACATGAGCGCCTGCCACTTGAAGATAACGGCCAGGCCGAAGAAAAGCCCCGCCAGCAGGCGTTTGTTCTGCGTGAGATAGTAAATGGAGAAAAGCAGGAAGAGGGTCAGGATCGAATCGATCTGGCTCCACGCGCCGGACAAAAAGATCGCGGCAGGGTTGAGCGCGATAAATCCCGCGACCAGCAGGATCAGCCCCTCGGAGAGTTTTTCTTTGCGCCCCACGCGCACGGCCAAAAGCGCGCAGCCGAAGTCCGCCAGCATGGGCGGGATCATATAGGCAAAGCGGCCAAAGGTGCCGTAGGCGTTGATGCCCAGCAGGTTCTGCGCCTTGGCGATGATACCGAGCACCGCCATATACCCCGGCGGATAATCGCAGAAGTAATTGGGCGCGTACAGGGCGGCGGGGCCGTCATTGGCGACCTTGTTGCCCCAGGCGATCCAGCAGTTCATATCCGTCTCGTGCCCGCCGAAGGCCCAGGTGAGCACATAGCGCAGCACGACGCCCACGGCCAGCATGATCACAATACCCCAGCCCGTCTGCTTTTTGGTGAGAGAGAAGGCCGAAACACGTTTCAGATTGGCGTAAAACCCGACCAGCATGAGAATCGCGGCAAGGAGCGCGGCCCACAGAATGATCGTGAAGACCTCTTTGTAGAAGTAGATATCCCGCTCGCTGCCGCCTTCGCCGTCGCCGTTATTGTTCGGCTCGCCCCAGGACACCAGCTGCTGAAAGGGCACGTTCGCGCTGGAAGTCTGTTGAATGCTGATATTGCGGAAGGAGGCTTGCCCCGACGACGCCTCGCCGTAGCCGCCCAAACGCATACCCAAAAAGGCGCGCGTCTGCTTGTCCATCGTGATGAACGCCAGCTCGACCCGCGTCCAGTCCGATGTGCCGAGCCGGCCGTCCGAATAGACGCAGGAGCGGTCGATGTCCATATTGTCCACGGAGAGGCCCGCGCCGCGCCCGTCGCGCACGTCCGCAGTTTTCACCTCACAGGTGAGCACATACTTCGTGCTCGGCCGGACGGACACTTCCTGCATGACGCGCAAATCGTCCGCGACCTCGGTTTGCAGCGTGACGATACCGCCCTCGGTGGTCACCCGATACTCGTTTTCGTAGGACTTGACCTGCCAGCCGCTCGGCGCGCCGGACGCACCGCCGGCCGCAAACGCGGGGTTAGAGAGCACGGCCTCCCCCCCCTCGGCCTGCCGCTGTCCGCGCAGCGCAAAGAACAGCAGCGCGGCGGCAGCCACCAGAAGAACGCCAAAAACCAGCGCGATCAGTTGTTTCTTTCGCATGGGCTGCACCTTTCCCATATTATTTCATATTGGGGCCCACTGATTAAATCGTGAGGGGGAATAGCCAGCCTGCCAAAAGCTCCTAAGTTGGGGCCATTCTGATAGCCAGTCTACCCAGCGAACGATTTAATCAGGGGTTCCATTGACTATACCATAGAAAGGGGATATCTGGCAATGGGGTTATTGTGTTTAGATTGTAGAATGTGCAGATAAACTACAATTGAGGAAGAAAAGCCCGACGGCTTTTCCTCTGAACAATGGGTTCCGGTTACCCATCCAATGTGCCGCCGTGAGCGGCACTCCTCAATTGTAGTTTGTAGTTTGTACATTGTAGTTTTCCTAAAAGGCATTCTCAATATGGTGCACCCGTCGGCTCGGCAAAAAAACCTCCGCCACATCAAAGCGCAGGGGCACGTTGAGATCGCCCTGTTGCATAAGATAAGCCGTGGCGGCCTGGCGGATATAGTGTTGCTTTTGGGGCGTGACGGCCTCGTAAGGCGCGGTCAGGCTGTTCTCGCGACGGGTTTTGACCTCCACAAAAACCAGCGTGCCCGTGCGGCGCGCGCGCATAATCAAGTCAATCTCGTAGCGCCTGCTCTTGAAGTTCTTCTCCACAAGCGCATAACCCCGCCACCGCAGATAACGCAGGGCCAGCCGTTCGCCTTTGGCGCCGGTTTTGAGATGTTGCGGCTTTTTCATATCCTCTTGATAAAGGACCTGCGGTGCAGCGGGCAGGGGCCGATTTCCCGCAGGGCCTGCATATGCAACGCCGTGCCGTAGCCCTTGTTTTTGGCAAAG
>WRCT01000083.1 GCA_009783775.1 Clostridiales bacterium
CATATGGAGGGCAATTCGGCGGCGCATATGAAGGCTTCGTATATGGGCGCGAGCGAAACCGTGATCATCTCGGACGGGCGGCTTGTGCTGGGCACCTGGCAGGGTATTTATTTCTGCGAGTTTGATCCGCCGCGCAGCCGCAAGTTTTTTGTGAAAGTCATCTGATCAAGTTGCAGGAGATTGCGGATCAGTCCACCCCACCCAGCACCCAGTTCGGGTGCCAGGCGCTGGGCGGGGACCCCGGGTCCGCAATGACGTTATGCGTTACACTTTAATTCGATCCAAAAGAAAGACGGTCGCGCTCTATGTAAGGGGCGGGGCGCTTGAGGTGCGCGCGCCATTGCGTATGCCACAGCGGGAGATCGACAAGTTTGTCGCGTCAAAAGAGAGGTGGGTTGAAAAGCATTTGGGCAAGTCGCAGGAGGCGGCCGAGCGAAAAGCGGCCTTGACGCCGTGGTATGACGGGACGCTGCCCCTGCGCGGGAAGGAATATCCTATCACCGTGCGCGAGGGCGGCAAAGTCGGGTTTGACGGCGCGGTCTTTTATCTGCCGTCCGGCTTGGACGCGGCGCAGATCAAAGAAGTCTGCGCCCAAATCTACCGCCTGCTCGCCAAACAATATCTGCCTGCGCGGACACGCGACTTTGCGGTTCGGATGGGGCAAACGCCGTCGGCGGTGAAAATCAGCGGTGCGCGCACGCGTTGGGGCAGTTGTTCGGGCAAGGGCAGCTTGAATCTCGCTTGGCGGCTGATGATGTTTCCCGACGATATCATTGATTATGTAATCGTGCATGAGCTGACGCATATCAAGGAGATGAACCATTCGGCCCGATTTTGGGCAATCGTGGAGGGTGTGTTGCCCGACTGGCGCGCGCGGCGAGCAAAGTTAAAGGAGCTCGCAAAGGAGCTCCCGTTGTAATTTGTAATCGGCGGGCGATTGATAATCGCCCCTACGCGTTGGTTGGGCGATCCGGCACCTACGCGTTGGTTGGGCGGGCGACCACAGGTCGCCCCTACGGTACGTTGGTTAGGCGGGCGGGCGGACCCCGCCCCTACTTCAACAAATAATCCCTCAATAATCCGTGGGCAAGGGCGACTGTCCACCCAACGAATCGGAGATTCGTCGGGGCCCGGGCGCGGCCGCCGCCCACTCCTTGCTGCATTTTCTGACCGTTCCGCAACTGGCGTCCGCCCCAGGTGCGGGACAAGAAAATGCAGAAGTCTCGCGGGGAGAGGAATCTCTCCCCGCGAAAGCGAAGCGCCGTTATGGCATGGGGCGCAGGGAGCCTTGGACCATGAAACGGGCGGTGTCGTTTTGCACGACGCAGGTGGACAGGGTGACGATCTTATCGTTGACGCTGGGTTTCCAGGTGGCCTTGATGTCCGACTTTTTGACCGAGTTGTCGAGATACTTCTGGAAAGCCGCATCGTCGTCAAAGAAAATGGTCGTCTCGTAGCCGTCGATCTCTACCGTGAACGCAGCGAACACATACATGAGATAGTTCTGGCTCGGCGTATAGAGGTGGATGATCTTGTGCTTGTCATAGTAGCTCTGCTTTTTGTATTGGTTTAAGCCGCCGAACATGGAGCCGTTGTTCATTCTATGCCCGTGAATGAAGGAGTTGCGGCCCGAAAACGGCGTGCCGATGGGGTCGACAAACAGGGAGCCCGCGATGTTTTTCTTGTGGTCATAGGTATGGCTGAGGTAGTAGCTCGCGCCGTATTCTTTGGACGGGCGCACCACGGGATAGTTGATGGCCGAGTCCGGCAGATAGAGCCAGGCGCAGACATCGGAGTTGACCTTCTGCAGGTTGGTAAAGTTTACGCTCTTTTTGGGGACCTCATAAACCGGCACTTCCACCGGCGCCTTGGTGGGTTTGGGCGTGGCGTTGGGGTCGGTTGTAGCCTTCGGGCGCGGCGTGGCGTTGGGGTCGCGCGTGGCGCTGGGGTCGTCGGGATCCCAAATGTCGTCATCAATCCACCAATAGTCGTGGTCAGGCGGATAGTAGGCCTCGGGATTGTCGCTCAAGTCGTTGGGATTCACAGGCACATACAGAATATCGCCCCGGGCCGTCATTTGATTGGCAACATCATCATACTGTTTGATGGTTTGCTGACCGTCATACAGTTTCAAGCCGATATAGGTAAGGCTGACCGCGATAACGGCTACAAAAAACAGGATTAAAATATTTGATACTACTCTGCTCTTTTTGTTCTTCAAAGAAAATTCACCTCCGAGTACGTTCAGTATACTATAGTTGGCCCTCGATGTCAAAAGCACAAAGGAAACGCAATGTGTTGAAATTGTGAACTTATTCTGATATGCTAATTGAGGAGGAAATTGAAATGCCGAATTTTGTTTCCGGACTGCCCAAACATAAGCTGCTGATTCTCTATACGCTTTCGGTGATTGACCGCGACGCGACGATTGACCATGTCTATCGGGTCCTGTTTGAATTGGAGCTGCTTTCCTATTTTGATTTCCGCAACGCGATCGTGGACCTGGAGGAGGACGGTTTTGTCACCGCCGTGCCCCGTCCCTTTGGCCAGAGCTACCGGATCACGGCCGACGGGCGGCAGTCGCTGGCGCTGTTTGGACAGGCGCTGCCGCAGTCCGAACGACAGCGCATTGGCGACTGTGTGGCCGCGCTTGCTGACACGATCGTTAAGGAGACGCAGCTTCTCTCGTCGATGGAAGAGCTGCCGGGCGGAGGCTTTGAGGTAAGTCTGCGCGCGGCTGAGGGTGCGCGCACCCTGTTTTCACTCACCCTGCCTGTGCCGACCAGGGAGCTGGCGCTGCTCGTGCGCAAGAACTGGGCCGAGAACAGTTTTGACATTTACGATACGATTTGGAAGATATTGGAGAAACCTGAGCGTACATGAATCTTGAAGGATTAAACCCGGAACAGAAACAGGCCGTCACGCAGGTGGACGGTCCGCTTTTGGTGCTGGCCGGCGCGGGCAGCGGCAAGACGCGGGTCTTGACGCACCGCATTGCCTATCTAATCGAGGAAAAGGATATCTGCCCTTGGAACATTCTTGCGCTGACCTTTACAAACAAGGCGGCGCGGGAGATGCGCGAGCGGGTGGACGGCCTGGTCCTGCGCGGCGCGGACGCGGTTTGGATCTTTACCTTCCACGGATTCTGCGCGCGCCTGCTCTCGCGGGAGGGCGGGCATTTGGGGTTTGAAAAGGCGCTGACCATCTTTGACGACGCGGACACGCAGTCTCTGATCGGACGGATCATCCGCGATCTGGAATTGAACGACAGGGTCTACACAAAGCGTATGCTGGCGGGTATTTTCTCCGACGCGAAAAACAACGCGCTCTCCCCCGCCGCGTATTTGCAGGAGACCGGCCAGCCGCGCCAGGTACTGGACGCGTTTGCGCTCTATCAAAAACGGCTGCGGCAGTGCAACGCGGCGGACTTTGACGATCTGCTGCACCTGACGCTGAAACTCTTTGCCGAGAATCCCGAGGTGCTGGCGGCCTATCAGGAGAAGTTTCAATACATATTGGTGGACGAGTATCAGGACACGAACCTGATCCAGTACCGCATTTTAGAACTGCTGGCGCAAAGGCACCGCAACCTCTTTGTGGTGGGCGACGATGACCAGAGTATCTATGGCTGGCGCGGCGCGGATATCCGCAATATCCTGGAGTTTGAAAAGGACTTTCCCGGGGCGGGGGTCATTCGTTTAGAGCGCAACTATCGCTCGACCGCCGCGATACTCAAGGCCGCCAACGCGGTGATTGAGAACAATACGGGCCGCAAGGGCAAGACCCTGCGCGCGCACAAGGGGGGCGGCAAACCCGTCTCGGTGCACGAGGCGGAGGACGAGCGGGCCGAGGCGATCTATATCTGCAACCAAATCGCAAACGCCGTGCGGGCCGGCGCGCGCTATGACGCGTTTGCGATCCTCTACCGCACCCATGTACAGAGCCGTATTCTGGAGATGTATTTGCAGGGCTACAGCATTCCCTACCGCGTGTATGGCGGCATTTCGTTTTTTGCGCGTGCCGAGGTGAAGGACGTGCTGGCCTATCTGCGCCTGATTTACAACTCGTCGGACAACGAGGCGTTTTTGCGTATCGTCAACGTGCCCAAGCGCGCGATCGGGCCTGCGGCCATTGCCGCGCTGACGGCGAGCGCGGAGCGGCGCGACCTGCCGCTGCTGGCCGCCGCCATGGAGCCCGATGACCTGCCGCCCGCTTTTGCCGCGAAATTCAAGAAATTCACCGCCCTGCTGGAAGAGGCCTTTGTGGGCTTTGCCACGCGCAAGCTGTCGGACTTCACGAGCGAACTGCTGCTTGCGATCGGTTATGACGCTTATCTGCGCGAGTATGAGAGCGAGCGTTATGAGTCGCGCACCGAGACCGTGCAGGAGCTGATCGGCTATATGCAGGAGTTTGAGCAGAACTATGAGGAGGGCGATCCTGCCGTATTGCAGGATTTTTTGACGAATGTGGCGCTGTTTTCCAATACCGATCAGATGGACGAAAAGCAGGGCGTGGTCAGTTTGATGACGCTGCACGCCGCCAAGGGACTGGAGTTTTCGCGGCTCTTCCTCTGCGGGCTGGAGGACGGGCTGTTTCCTTCGGAGCGTTCGCGCTATGACCGCGACAAGCTGGAGGAGGAGCGGCGCTTGTGTTATGTGGGCTTTACGCGCGCAATGGACGAGCTGACGCTCACTTACGCGCGGCGGCGCATGATGTACGGTAGGATTAGCGATTGTATGCCGTCGATGTTTTTGAAAGAGGCGAGATTCCAGATTCCGGATTCCAGATTCCAGACACCCATTCCGTTCAATGGGACGTCGAGGGCGCCGTCCCCCACATACACTGCGGCGGGAGCAAGCCCCCGCCCTACACCTCCTGTTGTTCGTGAAACGGATTTCACCGTGGGCGAGAAGGTGCGGCATAAGGTATTTGGGTTGGGTCAGGTGATCAGTCTGGACGGGAGCGGTACGACCAGGCTGGTGCAGATTAGATTTTCGGACGGACAGATCAAGAAATTCGCCGCGGCCTACGCGCCGATTGACAGAGTGGAGAGTTGAGAGTGGAGAGTGGAGCGAAGGAAAAAACAGCCGAGGCTGTTTTGGATTTTAACAGAAAGCGTGAGTTGGTAGACTTGCTCAACCGCTACGCGGAGCTGTATTATGTGCAGGACGCGCCGGCCGTTTCGGACGCGGACTATGACGCGCTGTATGATGAGCTGGTCGCGCTGGAGGCGGACGGGATGGTGTTTGAGGACAGCCCGACGCGCCGGATTGGCGGCAATCCGCTGGAGGCCTTTCCGCCGCACACGCACCTCGCGCCGCTGTGGAGCATGGACAAGGTGCGCACGCGGGCCGAGCTGGAGGCCTGGCTGGCGCGGGTGAAGAAGCTTAAGGCCAGTGGAGCCGAACCGCTTTACGCGCTGGAGTATAAGTTTGACGGGGTGTCGGTCAACCTTACCTATGACGGGGGACGGCTGGTGATGGGCGCCACGCGCGGCAACGGCAGCGTGGGCGAGGCGATCCTGCCGCAGGCCGAGACGATCCGCTCCCTGCCGCTGACCATTCCCTTTCAGGGCAAGATGGAGGTGCAGGGCGAGTGTTTTATGCGGCTGTCGGTGCTGTCCGAGATCAATCAAACAACGCAAGAGCCCTTAAAGAACGCGCGCAATGCCGCTGCGGGCGCGCTGCGTAATTTAGATCCCAAGGTAACCGCCCGTCGCAGGCTCGACTGTTTTTGCTATAATGTCGGTTATATCGAAGGCAAAGCGCTGCGCGATCAAGCCGAAATGCTGGCCTTTTTGGCGGAGAACGGCTTTCCCGTCTCGCCCTATGTGCGTTACGTTTCGGATATTGATGCGCTGATGGACTATATTGGGGAGGCGGAGCGGGCGCGGGACGGGCTGGACTTTTTGATCGACGGCATGGTGATCAAGGTGGCCGACTTTGCGCTGCGGGATCAACTGGGCTTTACCGAGAAGTTCCCGCGCTGGGCCATGGCCTATAAGTTTGCCGCCGAGGAGGCCACCACGGTCGTGGAGAATGTGACCTGGGAGGTCGGGCGCACCGGCAAGCTCACGCCGCTGGCGCATTTGTCGCCCGTGGAGCTGGCGGGCGTGACCGTAAAACGGGCCACATTGAACAACTTTGACGACATCGGGCGCAAGCGCGTGGGGATCGGTTCGACCGTATTCATTCGGCGCAGCAATGATGTGATACCGGAGATTTTGGGCGCGGTGCCGGACGACGCGCCGCAAGAAGAGATTGCTTTGCCCGAGGTTTGCCCGCAATGCGGGGCGGGCGTGGAGCGGCGCGGCGTGCACCTTTATTGCACGAACTCGCTCAGCTGCAAGCCGCAGATCGCGGCGCGGCTCGCGCACTTCGCGGCGCGTGACGCGATGGATATCCGCACGCTGGGCGGGCAGACCGCTGCATTGCTGGTGGAGACGCTGGACGTGACCCGCGTGTCGGATTTGTATCGGCTGACGGTGGCGCAGTTGAGTGACCTGCCGGGCTTTGGGGTTAAGCGCGCGGAGAAACTGCTGGAGGAGTTGGAGGCGAGCAAGGCGCGCCCGCTTTCGGCGTTTTTGTTTGCGCTGGGCATTCCCAATGTGGGCCTGAAAACGGCAAAGGATCTGGCACGGGTGTTTGGCTCGCTGGAGGGCGTGCGTGCCGCAGATCGGGATTCGCTGGTGGCGATACCGGATATCGGCGATGTTGTGGCGGACAGTCTGCTCCAGTTTTTCGCCGACCCGCAGATATCTGAGCAGCTGGACGCGCTTGTGGCGTTCGGGCTGGCGCGGGCGCAGGAAAGCGCGGGGCCCGTGTCCTCGGCCTTCGTGGGCAAGACTTTTGTAATCACCGGCACGCTGCCCACGTTAAGCCGACGTGAGGCGCAGGCGCTGGTCGAATCCCTGGGCGGGCATTGCGCGGATTCGGTGAGCAAAAAGACGGACTTTGTGATCGCCGGCGAAAACGCGGGCAGCAAGCTGACCAAGGCGCTGGCGCTGGGGATTGAGCTCATAGATGAAGGAGCGCTCATGGAATGGACGGAGCAGGAAGGTTAGATCTCAGCGTCATTGCGAGGCGCGCTCCGGTCGGCGTGACGGGGGTTGCACGACGAAGCAATCCAGATACGCCGGAATGATCCGCAACGCGTTTTATGTGATCGGGAGACTGGATTGCTTCGTCAGGATACTTGCGTTTTGAAGGAACTGCGCACTCCTCGCAATGACGGACAAAACGTTGGACTGGCAGGCGAACACAGTTCGCCCCTACGGTAACACTGATGAGGAAAAATTATGAGAATCGGGAAGTTTGACAACGATATATTGGAAGAGCTGGTGCTGCGCAAGTTTCAAAGCAAGCGGCCCGAGGTGATCACCGCGCCGGGCGTGGGCGAGGATTGCGCCGTGCTGGATTTTGAGCGGGACGACTTGATCGTATTGAGCTGCGATCCGGTGACCTCGGCCAAGTGGGAGAACCTTGGGTTGCTGTCCGTGCACGTGAACTGCAATGACGCCGCCGCCTCGGGCGCGGAACCCGTCGGTCTGCTTGTGACGCTGCTGGTGCCGCCGACCATGACGGAGGATCAGGTCGGGCGGATCGCGGACGATTTGTCCCGCACCGCCGCCGGGGTGGGCGTGGACATTTTGGGCGGGCATACCGAAGTGACGGATTCCGTGAC
>WRCT01000084.1 GCA_009783775.1 Clostridiales bacterium
AGATTGCGGTCTGTTCGCTCGCGCCGGACGCGGATGTGATTTTGGGCTATATGGCGGCCTTCGCGCGGACGATGCTCACCGGAAAACAGCCGGACAGCCCGCCCGATGTGGGCGACGCGCTGCATTATTCCAAGCCGAATGTGTATATACCGCACGGTTAAGAGATAACACAGGGAGACGAAATTCGTCCCCCTGTTGCTTTCTTTCACTTTCTGCCGATCGGTTCCAGGATTTGTGTTTTTGTCAGGTTGTAGAATGCTGCGGCCATATCGTCCCAGGTGAGGGGGTAGGCGTGAAAACAGTAGATGTCTTGGGTCAGGCTGTCTGCGAAGGTGATGACGAGCTCCCAAACCGTGCCGTCCATGACCGAGCCGCCCGCGTAGGTTTCGTCCCAGTCCAGAAAACCGGTTTCTTCGGCGGCGGCCAGAAAGTCGGCAATGCGTTTTTCCGACATTTCGTGCGTCTGCCAGGCGCCGTTTTCGCCGATCGAGCCCGCAAAATCAAAGGGCATGACCTCGAGCGCGTACCACTCCGTCCAGAGCCCCGCGTCAAAGTCAAAGGTAAAGACGCGGCTTTCGTCGCCGTGCGCGACGGGCCGCACCTCGATTTTCTGAATGTCCCCTGCCGCGTGCTTGACTTTTTTTGCGCAGCCGGCACAGGCCAGCAGCAGGCAGATCGCTAAAATAATTGCGAGATTGCGTTTCACTTTCCTACACAAAACCTTTCGAATATTTCATCTATCACGTTTTCGTTCACATCACTGCCCGTGATGCCCCCCAGCGCGTGCAGCGCCTCGCGCACGTCCGTGGCGATTTCCTCGAGTTCTTCGGCTGCCAGCGCAGCCTGAATTGCGGTTTGCGCTTGTTCCAGCGCGTGCAAGTGCCGCTCGTTTGTAATGCAGGTCTCGTCATGGCGGTTTGGCGCCAGCGTGGTGACGATGGCCGTTTTGAGTTCTTCCAGCCCCTCGCCGGTTTTTGCGCTGACACATTGGTCGGGCGTGACAGGGGGACGGTTCGTCATGTCACTGCGGTGACACAGAGAACCGTCCCCACTGTCACTCAGTAAGTCACTTTTGTTGGCGACCAGCAGGCGGGGCCTGTCCGCGGTTTCGGCGAGCAGGACCTCGTCCGTGTCGGTCAAAGGTTCGGACGCGTCCATCACCAACAGGATCAAATCGGCCCGGGCGGCCAGTTCGCGCGCGCGGGCGATGCCGATGGATTCTACCTCGTCCGGTTCGGGGCGGATGCCCGCCGTGTCAAAGAGCCGGACCGGCACGCCGTCGATCAGAATTTTTGCGTCCAGCACGTCGCGCGTGGTGCCTGCGTGGGGCGTGACGATGGCGCGGTCCTCGCCCGCCAAGACATTGAGCAGGCAGGACTTGCCCACATTGGGTCGGCCCAGGATCGCCACGCGCAGGCCGTCGCGCAGAATGCGGCCCGTTCTGCCCTCAGCGATCAAGCGGGCCACGCCCTCGCGCGCCTTGCGCAATTGCTCGGGCAGAGTCGCGTTGACCTCGGCCTCGACCTCGTCGGGGTAGTCGATGGCGGCCTCCATGCCGGCTTGGGCTGCGACCAGCTCTTCTTGCAGGGTCTGTATGCGGCGGCTGAGGCTGCCATGCAGTTGCCCCAAAGCCACGGACAGGGCCTGCTCCGATTCGGCTTGGATGATGTCCATGACGGCCTCGGCCTGGCTCAAATCCATCTTTCCGTTTAAGAAAGCGCAACGGGAAAACTCGCCAGCGGCAGCCGGACGCGCGCCCGTTTGGGCCAGCCTGCTCAGGATGCGCTGCACGGTGCGCGGGCCGCCGTGGCAGTGGATTTCCAGCATGGCCTCGCCCGTATAGGTGCGCGGCGCGGGCAGATAGACCGCCATGCAGTCGTCCAGCGCCCGAGCGCCGTCCATGACAGAAACGCGGCATAGTTCGCGCGGCCGGACCATGATGTCACGGTCCAGGATAACGCGCGCGATCTTCACGCAGCCCTCGCCCGACAGGCGTATAATGGCAATCGCGCCGCCCACGGCAGTAGACGGCGCATAAATGGTTCCGGTCATTATTTCTCCGCTGAGATGATCACGCGGCGGTTGGGCTCCTCGCCCTCGCTGTGCGTGGTCACGCCGCGAAAGTTTTGCAGCGCGGAATGCAGGATACGCCGCTCGTAGGGGTTCATCGGCTCCATCTCCTGGGGCCGGCCCGTCTTGGCGACCTGCGCGGCGGCCTTTCGGGCCAGGCGGCCCAGCGTATCCTCGCGGCGGGCGCGGTAGCCCTCGGTGTCGAGCGTGACCCGCGTATAGCCGCCCGCGCGGTCCTTGTTCGCGTACAGGGACACCAGATACTGCATGGCGTCTAATGTCTCGCCCCGACGGCCGATCAGCAGCCCGTCCGTGTCGGAGACCATGTTCAAACGGATTCCGTCCTCGGTCTGAAGGCCCGCGACGGTCGCGGTGATCTGCATGGCGTCTAACAGCTTGGTCAAGAACTGCGCAATGGGGTTTTCCGCCGCGAAGTCCTCGCTGTAGGCATAGGTCTTGACTTCACGCGGTTCCCTGGGGCCTCTGCGGTCGTCGTCGCGCCTGCGGTCGTCATCGCGTCTGCGGTCACCATCTCTGCGGCGATCCGATGCGCCGCCCCGCTCGCGCGGGCCGCTGCGCATGGCTCTTTTTTCCTCGTCCGACTTACGCGCCAGGGCGGCAAAGTCCGGCTTGGCCTCGGCCTCGCGCTCGGTCATGCGCACCATGGCGTTTTTCGCGCCCAAGCCAAAGAGGCCCTTGCTCTCGGTTTGCACGGTTTCGATGTCGACCGCGTCAATGGACAGGCCCATTTCGTTTAGGCCGTGGAAGATGGCCTCGTCCACCGTACGGCCCGAGAACTCCATACTTCTCATATCTTGATTACCTCCACTTGGTTAGATTTCTTATTCAATGAGGCGTTGATTGCCATCGTGACGCCGGTGGAAATGACGTTGCTGAAGGTCCAGTACAGGGCAAAGGTGGCGGCGGCGGACCAGCAGAAGAACACGGAGATGGCCGGCATGATATACATCATGCTCTTGCCCATGCCGGGCTGGCCCTCGGCGGGTTTGGGTTGGTTGCGCATGGTGAGCCAAGAGGACAGGAAGGTCGTGCCGCCCGCCAGCAGCGGCAGGATCGCCCAGCCGTTCACATAACCCGCGTACAGGTCTATGCAGGGCGCGAGCAACCGGTCGTAGGTTTTTATAAAGAGCGCGTTGTTCGCGGCGACTTGCAGCGCGCCGTTCGCGTCTTGTACAAAGTAGCCCATGCGCAGCAGGAGCGCGTTCAACGCCTCCGCGTTTTCGCTATAGAAAACGAAGTTCTGCACGTTGGCGTCGCTAAAGGTTTTGAAAAACTCTTCCCCGCTCATGAGCACGCTCGCCGTGATATTGTCCGGGCGCCAGATATTGTGGATCCAAAGGAAACGGTAGCCGGCAAACAGCTCGAGCCCTGCCTCGGGGTTCGCGTCCATTTGCAGCAGCAGGCGCAGCATTTGCTCGTTGGACCAGTGCCGGAATGCGGCGATGAACATGAAAAACAGCGGCATCATAATCAGCATGGGCAGGCAGCCCGCGAAGGTGCTGACGCCCTTCTCCTTCATGAACTTGCGCTGTTCCTGGTTGAGCCGCTGCGCGTCGTTGGCGTACTTTTTCTTGAGCTTATCCAGTTCGGGCTGGATGGCCTGCGTCTTGAGCTGGGACTTGCGCGACTTGATGTCCGAAAACAATGTGAGACCCTTGATGGAAAGGGTGGCGATTAAAATGGTCATGAAGATGGCAAAGCCGCCTTGCAGCGAAATGCTTTGCAGGACGTCATAGATCCATCGCATACCGAGGAATAACCATTTGGTCAGAAAAAAACTGTCAATCAATGTGAGAACCTCCGTTTAGGTTTTGCGCGGCGGCACCGGATCATAGCCGCCTTTGAACAGGGGGTTGCAGCGCAGCAGCCGCAGGAGCGCGAGCCACGTGCCCTTTGCCGCGCCATGGGTCTCGATCGCCTCCCGCGCGTAATGCGAACAGGTGGGGTCGAACCGGCACCGCGGCGGCAGGCCGGGCGAGATCTGCCGCTGGTACCATAAGATCAAACCGCAGAGCAGACGTTTCATGGTTTCTCTACCCACAGTCCGGCCCGTTTGAGCTGGTTCTCCATCTCCCGCATAAGCGAGGGGAACGGCTCTGTCAGCACGCCTTCGCGCAGCACGACCACGAGGTTGTAGCCCGTGCGAATGTTGGGCAAAAGCGGGTGCAGGCAGGCGCGGATCCGCCGTTTGGCGCGATTGCGCTGGACGCTGCCGCCCAGCTTTTTGGACGCCGACAGCCCGACTTGCAGTTTGCGCAAACGGTTCTTGGCAAAAACCAAGGCGAACAGTCTGCCGCCCGTGTGCTTGCCCACGCGGTAGGTAAACCGAAACTCCTTATGCCGTTTCAAAGAATAGCTGCGGTTCATGGTAATTTAGCAAACAGCAAAGCCCGACAGGCGAACGCGCCTGCCGTTTTTTGCACTAAACTCGAAATGCGCGGGAACACGCCCACATAACTAGGCGCTTAACTTTTTGCGGCCCTTGAGGCGTCTGCGCCGCAGGACGTTTCTGCCGTCGGAAGTCTTCATGCGCTTGCGAAAGCCGTGGACCTTGCTGCGCTGTCTCTTTTTCGGTTGATAGGTGCGTACCAAAACAATTTCCTCTTTTCTATCAAAGGCGGTTTACGCCATAATAAACTTTAGTCATTATAGTGGAAGTGATGAAAGATGTCAATACTTTTTGCAAATATGCCGGATGTGGATTCCGATATGCCCGATACCGAGGATAAGGGAGGCGGCAACAAGCCATATCAGCCGTCCGTAAACACCCAGCAGCAGGCAGGCAAGGCCGATGCAGAAGAATCCGATGTGTCCCACTAGACCCCTTTATGTCCGGTTGGATTGTCCGATCTGCCCAGCAGATAGTCTATAGATACATTAAAATGATTCGCAAGAATGATGAGGGAAGGGGACACCAAATCCACCTGACCTGCCTCATATCGTCTGTAATTGCGTTCGTCAATTTCCAGCACTTCAGCCACTTGTTTTTGTGTTTCGCCCGTTGCCGCTCTGAGTTTGCGTAACCTCTCCGCGAATGATGTCATAAATAATCTCCCCAAAAGCTAAAATAAGTGTTGACAGGACGTTCATCGCCCTGTATTATATGGGTATAGGGCGATGGTCGCCCTGATCGGGTTGAACGGGTATTTCTATAAACCTTTCAACTTGTTTTTCCTGTAGCTTACTATATCACATTCAGCCCCAAAAAGCAAAGGAGTGCAACGTTCTCATGACCACTCATACAGTCCCCGCACAAAATACACTTCGGTACTATGCCCTGTGCCTGCATTACCGTGAGCTTGGTTTTCAAAAAGAATATGTGAATCAGACCACAAAGCAAGAGTTGGATGAGTCTGTACATGAGGTGGAAAAGATGTTGGAGCAATTGGCATTGAAGAAGGATGCGCAAGATAAATTGGAGGAGCGCATATGGAATCTGGCAGGCGCTTACCGTCAGCAGGGGTTGGAGGATGGGATTCAATCGGGAATAAAGCTGATGACGAATGTATTTGTGTGATAGGGTCTTAAGAAGTGCCCGCTAATGTCACGCAGACCAGCTCGGGGCGGTTGCAAACGCGGGGGAGCTTGCCGTCGCCCAGGCCCGCGCTGGCGATCATGGTGGTTTGGCCCCTGGTGTAGACACCTTTCGTATATCGGGGGAAAGGGCCCTGCTGCGGGGCATAGAGCGCAAGACCGAAGGGCCGCGCCTGCCCGCCGTGTGCGTGTCCGGACAGGACCAGGTCCGCGCCTGCCGCAGCGTACATTTTGAATGCCTCCACCCTGTGTGAGAGCACAACATTGAGCCGGTCGGGGCGGATCAGGTCGTTGAGCGTTTGCAGATCGGCTCTTTCCTTAAGGCCGATCAGGCGAAAACCCTGCAACGAAACGGCCTCGTCCTCGAGAACGTGCACGCCGATTTCCCGCATTTGGCGTATCAGGCGCGGATAATCGGCCAGCGTGGTCTCATGATTGCCTTGCACAAAATATACGGGTGCGAGGGTCACGGCTTGGTGCAGCAGGGAAAAGGCGGGGGCAATGACATCGGGGCGGTGGCGGTCGAAGAGATCGCCGGTGATTGCGATCAGCTGCGGGTTGAGCGTTCGAATCGCGGCAATGATTTCACTGCCATAGGCCGCATTGTGAAAATCGGAGACCTGGACCATGCGATAGCCATTGAGGCCGGAGTGGATTTTCGCATTGCGGTAGGTGTAATGCGTGACGTCAAAAACTTGCTTTAGTTTAGAATGAATCGCCATAGTTTCTCCCGATCCTCCTTTGCCGCGTAATCAATGCCCACGCGGGTTGCCGCGCGTATCTGCCCCGTCCAACCGTCGGACGCGAGACACAGGTCGGGCGTTTGGGTGATGTCCAGCCCGTTGTAGCGGCGGTTTATGCCGAGCGCTTTGGTTAGTTTGCCCGGGCCGGTCTGCCCCTCGCAGGCGCGGATCAGCACCGCTTGGGGCTGCCCCGCCTCCCCCGTCACCACGTTGAAGAGTTCATGGATCCCATAGCAGAGGTAGACATAGATCGTGCCGCCGCGTTGATAGAGCGTTTCGGTGCGGGCGGTTCTGCCCCGACTGGCATGGCAGGCGGTGTCTTCCTCTCCGCGATAGGCCTCGGTCTCGGTGATACGCAGAACCTTGCCGCCGCAGCACAGCAGCTTGCCCACCAAATCGGGCGCGACTTCCAGCACATCGCGTTTGAAAAACGCTTGGTCCAGTCTTACGGGTTCCATTGGTATTTTTCCAGCGGCACGCGGCCGTCGGCGAATACAATGCCCTCGGCCTCCAGCAACCCGATCTGGCGGTTGATTCCGCCAAAGGCAAAGGCAGTCGAGGGATCGCCGAAACGGTTGACCACCCGATGGCAGGGGATGACCCCCGGCTCCGGATTGACGTGTAAGGCAAAACCGACCATCTGCGCCTGGCGCGGACGGCCCAACAGGCGGGCGATCTGGCCGTAGGTCGCCACCTTGCCGGCGGGAATGATTTTTACAATTTCATAGACCTGCTCAAATGCGTTCATAATGTCGTCCTCTGAAATAAGTTGTTGTAGGGGGCCAGCACTTCGCCGACCGGCAGTTCCAGCATATAGCCCTGCCGGATGGCCTCGGTCAGCGCAAGGAATTCTTCAGCATTTAGGGTGGTTTCCACCTCTTCACCCCGGTGGGAAAAGCGAATTTCGCAGGCCTCGGGGGTTAAAAAAAACGCTCCGTTTTCCTCCCTGTACCTGCCCCGCAGCAGGAGCGAGACCTGCGCCAAGTCCTCTTCCGTTTCAAAGAAGAAGATATGCGCGGAGTAGACGTTCTTGCCTACACTTGTCCGGCATTGCAGGAAACTCACCCCGTTGTAATGCGAGACCTGCACACTGAGTATGCCGCCCTTTCTTGAATAGGCGAACCATGACTTGCCCTCGAAGGCAGGAATGCGCACGTCCAAATGGAAATTCTCCTTCGCCCTGGTGAAATACTCGACGGTCAGTTTCTGTTCCATATGCAGCGCGTGCTGCACATAACCGTAAAGACTTTCCACGGGGACGGCGCGGAGGTTGGATTTTAAGCCGCCGCGCGCG
>WRCT01000085.1 GCA_009783775.1 Clostridiales bacterium
CGCACAGCCAGCCCCTCTTCCGCCAGAATATCCAGACCGCGCAGGGTGGCGTTTTGGCCCGCCGCGTCCCCGTCGTAGGCGATGGTGACCGTCTCGGTATAGCGTTTCAACAGCCGCGCCTGCTGCTGGGTCAGCGCCGTGCCCAGGCTCGCCACGGCGTTCGTCACACCTGCCTGATACAAACCGATCACATCCATATACCCCTCGACCATGACCAGATCGTCCAGCTTGGCGTTCTTTTGCAGGTACAGCCCGTAAAGATTGTTGCGCTTGTTATAGATCGGCGTGTCGCCCGTGTTGATGTACTTGGGGTTTTCGTCGCCCATCACGCGCCCGCCAAAACCCAACACCCGCCCGTTTGTGCCCAAAATGGGGAAGATCAGCCTGTTCCGAAAAGCGTCATAGGCCCGGTCCTTCTCCGCGTTGTACACCAGCAGGCCCGCGTCGATTTGCTCCTTGCGGTCAAAACCCGCTTGGGTCAAATGTGTAAACAGCGCGTCCCAGCTGTCGGGCGCGAACCCGATCCCGTAGCGCAGCACGATTTCTTTGCTCAGCCCGCGCCTTGTCGCGTAATCCCGGGCGGCCTTGCCCGCCTCGCCCAAAAACTGCTCGCAGAAGAACCGCGCCGCCTGCTGCGTGGCGGCATAGAGCCGCTCGCGGTGCGCGCGCTGGCGGCGAATCGCCTCGTCATTCACCTCGCGCGGCATCTCCATACCGACCCGCGCGGCCAGGTGCTGGATCGCCTCATAATAGGGCAGACGCTCAATGTCCATGACAAACTGCACGACCGTGCCGCCCGCGTGGCAGCCGAAACAATAGAACAACTGCTTGTCCGGCGAAACGGAAAAGCTGGCCGTCTTTTCCCCATGCAACGGACACAAGCCCCAGAGCTTGCGGCCCTTGGGTTTCAGTTCCGTATAGGACGAGATGACGGAAACGATATCGTTCTTGGCCATCAGCTCGTCCAGCCAGGGGGCAGGGAGTGCCATGTGTTAAAAAACCTCCGGTTTTTTATCAGACACCAGATACCAGATGCCAGATACCAGAATCGCTCACGCGGGTTTTTTCTGGAATCTGGAGTCTGGAATCTGGAATCTAGTTCCAACTTGTTGGAACGAACAACCGCTCAAACTCCGCGATCGCGTAATTATCCGTCATGCCCGCGATAAAGTCCGCGCAGGCGCGGGGGATACCCTCCGCTTCGATGACGGGCCGGCTGTCGGGCGGCAGGGTATCGGGGTGGTCCCGATAGTGCTCAAACAACTTGCGCACCACGCGCTTGGCCTTGCCCTCCTCGCCCTTGGCGCGCGGATTGAAATAAACCTCTTTGAACATAAAGTCCCGCAGCGCCTCAAAAGCTTCTTTATGCTCCGGCAGGAAGTCAATCGCCAACGGGACGTCGGGGGCGCCGTCCCCTACCGCCAGAATGCTCATAATCATCGCGTTGATCCGCGTGCCGTGGGAGTGCCCAAAGGCAGTCGTAGAGACCGTGGGCAGGTCGCTTTCCGCCAGCACCCCCGCGCGGATCGCGTCGTCAATGTCGTGGTTGAGGTAGGCGATTCGGTCGGCCAGCGACACCACGCGCCCCTCCAGGGTGGCGGGCGTGCCGCTCTGCTTGTGGTGAAAGATCCCGTCGCGCACTTCGAAGGTCAGGTTCAGATTCTCCAGTTTCTCCACGATGCGCAGGCTTTGCGCGTTGTGCGAAAACCCGCCCGGCACGAGCTCGTTCAATACGTTCTCGCCCGCGTGCCCGAAGGGCGTGTGTCCCAGGTCGTGCCCCATCGCGATGGCCTCGGTCAGATCCTCGTTCAGCAGCAGCGCGCGCGAAAGGGTGCGCGCGATCTGCGAGACCTCCAGCGTATGCGTCAGGCGCGTCCGATAATGGTCGCCCTGCGGCGCCAGAAAGACCTGCGTTTTGTGCTTGAGGCGTCGGAACGCCTTGCTGTGCAGAATGCGGTCGCGGTCGCGCACAAAGTCGGTCCGCACAGGGCAGGGCGCGATCGGAACGGCCCGTCCCCGCGTGTTTGCCGACAACGCCGCCCTTGGCGATAAGGTCTGCGCCTCCCACAGTTCCCGTTGTTCACGAATGGTCATAGATACATATATACTTCCTTTTTCGCCAAAACCCTTTGTTTTATCCGCATTTATTTGTGAAATAATAAAATGCGGAAGAAAATTATGGATTTTGCGTGACTGTGGTGCTATAATTAGTTTGGAATTTTAGGAGGGAACCGATATGGCAGACAAACCGGCAGGCCTTCCCTTTGACGGGACGCCGCACCAGGAGACAGAGCTAAAGGCCTTTATCGCCGCGCAAAAGGGCGAGCGCGGCGCGCTCATGCCCGTGATCCAAAAGGCGCAGGAGATTTACGGCTACCTGCCGCGCGAGGTGCAGGTGCTTATCGCGCGGGAGATGGGCGTGCCATTGACCGACGTCTACGGCGTGGCGACCTTCTACGCGATGTTCTCGCTGCAAAAAAGCGGCAAACACCGCGTCGCGATCTGCATGGGAACCGCCTGTTATGTGCGCGGCTCGCAGGCGGTGTTGGACGAGCTGATCAAGCAACTGGGCGTGCAGTCGGGCGAGACGACGGCGGACGGCCTGTTCACGCTGGACGCGACCCGCTGCCTGGGCTGCTGCGGCCTCGCGCCCGTCATTATGGTGGACGACGATGTGTACGGGCGGCTGGAAACGAAGGACATTGCGGACATCTTAAAGAAGTATCGAAAACAATGATAATGTACAGTGTACAATGTACAAATTACAATGAAGGAAAAAACGGCTCCGCCGTTTCCTGCAATTATAAAAAACAGCGGAGCTGTTTTATCATCAATTGTACATTGTACATTGTACACTGTACATTAAACAGGAGAAAACCATGACAATCAGAGAAATAGCCAACAGACTAAACGCAAAGATATTAACCGGTGAGGAGCTGCTCGACACGGAAGTCGACGGCGCGTGCGGCAGCGACCTGATGAGCGATGTGCTGGCCTTTGGCGACCAGCATTCCATGCTGCTGACCGGCCTGACCAACCCGCAGGTGATCCGCACCGCCATGATGCTGGATATGCCCTGCGTGGTCTTTGTGCGCGGCAAGCCCATGCCCGAGGAGACGCTCGCGCTGGCCCGCGCCTCCGGCCTGTGCACGCTGGCGACCGATATCCGTCTCTTCGAGGCCTGCGGCCTGCTCTACGCGGGCGGGGTGCGGGGCTAACCCGATGGACGAAAAGACACACACCTTCCGCTATACGGTGCACGGCGAGGACTTTCTCTCCGCGGGCGAGGCCTCCATGCACGCCAAACGCACGCTCAAGGAGCTGGGCTATTCTTCCGACCTGATCCGCCGCGTCTCGGTCGCGATGTACGAGGGCGAGATCAATATGTTCATTCACGCGGGCGGCGGTGAGGCCAAGATGGAAGTCGGCGAGAACGAGATCACCGTCACCTTGATCGACTGGGGCGCGGGCATTCCCGACGTGGACATGGCCATGCGCGAGGGCTACTCCACCGCGACGGCGGACATCCGCTCGCTCGGTTTCGGCGCGGGCATGGGCCTGCCGAACATGAAACGCTTTGCCGACGAGCTGACGGTTTCGTCCACCGTGGGGGTGGGGACGAAGGTTGTTATGCGCTTCGCTATAAGGAATAAGGAATAAGTAAGAAGTAATAATTGTGGTGTGCTAACGCACGAATGATGGGTAAAATGACGGTACGGGAACTCGGGGATAAACTGAATTTGACTGCCTTTTGCCTGCCGAATCCTGACGCGGAAGTCACGGGTGGTTATGTGGGCGATTTGTTGAGCTGGGTCATGGGTCGGGCGGGGGAGGGCCAAGCCTGGATCACGATCATGTCCAACCGAAACGTGGCCGCCGTGGCGCAATTAACCGAGGTTGCTTGCGTGATCCTGGCCGAGGGCGTGCAACCTGATTCGGATCTGCTGACCGCTGCCGAGGCCCACGGAATCAATTTGCTTGGCAGTGCCCGAGACAGTTTCACCTTGGCGGTGGAGCTGGGCAAAAGGAATAAGGAATAAGGAATAAGGGAGGAGTGCTGACGCACAATTGATTGGCAGCTTGAATGAAATCAAAAGAAACAGCGTCCGGGGTCCCCTCCGAGTCCGCAGACTTGGTGGGGTGGATCGAAACTGTTTCCACATTCATTATTCCTTATTACTTATTCCTTATTACTTGGAGTAATAATGGCTGGTTTTCTTTACGACTTGCACTTGCACTCAGCCTTATCGCCTTGTGCGGAAGAAGATATGACGCCGCGCAATCTGGCGGGCATGGCCTATATCGCGGGCCTGCGGCTGGTTGCATTGACCGACCACAATAGCTGCGGCAACTGTCCGGCCTTCGTTGCCGCCTGCGAGGAACACGGCCTCGTGCCGATTGCGGGCATGGAGCTGACCACGGCGGAGGATATTCACCTGGTCTGCCTTTTCCCGACGCTGGAGGCCGCAATGGACTTTTCAGCGACCGTGCAGGGCCATCGGCTGCTGATCCCCAACCGGCCCGAACTCTTCGGGCAGCAGACGCAGTATGACGCCGAGGACAGTGTCATCGGCACGGAAGGGTACTACCTGCCCGCCGCGACGGACCTGCATTTGGCCGACGCCGCCGCACTGGTGACCGACTATGGCGGCCTTTGTTATCCGGCGCATATCGACCGCGAGGGCAACGGCTTGCCGGCGATCCTGGGCGACTTTCCCGAAAGTCCTGTCTTTGCCGTGGCGGAGGTGGCCCACCCCAAAAATCTCGCCCAGGCGGGCGGCCGCCTGACCCTCTGCTGCTCCGACGCGCACCGGCTCTGGGAGATTGGAAACAAGGAGCAGACCCTCGAACTGGACGTGGAGGAAGACGCAGACGCGGCAACTGTCCGTACGGCCCTGTTCTTGAAATTAGGAGGTAGAAATTAGGAGCCGGGAATGAAGGAAAAAACTGCTCGGCAGTTTTCATCAATGTTACGCATTCCTCACCTCTCATCCCTCATTCCTAACCGGATTGCTTATGAAGGAATTATCCCTCCACATTCTCGATATCGCGCAAAACGCCGTGGTCGCGGGGGCGACGCTGCTGGAGATTTCGATCCGCGAGGCGGACGGCCTGCTGGAACTGGAGATCGGTGACAACGGGCGCGGCATGGACGCGGCGCTGCTGGCAAAAGTCGCCGACCCCTTTACCACCACGCGTGACACGCGCAAGGTGGGGCTGGGCCTGCCGCTGCTGCGGCTGGCGGCGGAGCAGACCGGCGGGGTTATGACCATCGCCTCCCAACCCGGGCAGGGCACGCGCGTGACCGCGACCTTCCATTTAGGCCACATGGACTGCGCGCCGCTGGGCAATATCAACGAGACCCTGCTGACCCTGCTGACCGGCAATCCGGAGATGGATATTGTTTACGTTTACGAGCATGACGGCCAGCGGGAAGAGCTGGATACGAGGAAGTAATAAGTAAGAAGGAATAAGTAATAATGGAGGAGTGCTAACGCACAATTGATAGGTTGCTTGAGGCTATTATGGAAAAACTGCGCAGCAGTTTTATCGTCACTTATTACTTATTCCCTATTCCTTATTACTTGACAAACCGAAGGGAGCATAAAAATGAAATCTTTAGCGGAATTACAGGAAATTCGTGATCGAATGAAAAACAAGGTCGCGCTGCGCGAGGGCGCGAATGAGACGCGCGTCGTGGTCGGCATGGCCACCTGCGGCATTGCGGCGGGCGCGCGGCCCGTGCTCTCCGCTTTCGTGGAGAAGGTCCACAAAGCGGGCCTGGACGACCGCGTGACTGTCACGCAAACGGGCTGTATCGGTATGTGTCGGTTAGAGCCCATCGTGGAGGTGTGCGAGCCGGACCGCGAGCCGGTCACCTACGCCCATGTGAAACCCGACATGGTGGACCGTATCGTGAACGAGCACCTCAAAAACGGCAAACCCATCGCTGAGTTCATGGCAGGGGAGGGCGAGAAATGATCCGTCAACACGTCTTAATTTGCAAGGGTACGGGCTGCGTCGCCTCGGGCAGCGTACCGCTGGCGGCCGCCCTGCGCGAGGAGCTGGCCAACGCCGGCCTGCAAGATGAGGTCCAGGTCGTGCACACCGGCTGTTTCGGGCTCTGCGAGCAGGGGCCGATTATGGTCGTCTATCCGGAGGGCACCTTCTACTGCCGCGTGCACGCCGAGGACGCCGCCGAACTCGTGCAGGAACACTTCCTCAAGGGCCGTCCGGTAACGCGTTTGGTCTACCGCGAGGAGGGTAAGGAGGGCGTTCCCGCCCTGTCCGAAACCAACTTTTTCAAGCACCAGGTGCGTGTGGCGCTGCGCCTCAGCGGCGTCATCGACCCCGAGCAGATCGACGAATACATCGCCATGGACGGTTATGCCGCCTTGGGCAAGGTACTCACCGAAATGACGCCCGAGCAGGTCATCGACGTGATCAAAGCCTCCGGCCTGCGCGGGCGTGGGGGCGGCGGTTTCCCGACGGGGCTCAAGTGGGAGTTCGCGGCCAAGAACAAAACCGACGAAAAATTCATGATCTGCAACGCGGACGAGGGCGACCCGGGCGCGTTTATGGACCGCTCCATTTTGGAGGGCGATCCCCACGCGGTGCTCGAGGCCATGGCCATCGCGGGCTACGCGATCGGCGCCAGCCAGGGTTATATCTACTGCCGCGCCGAGTATCCCATCGCGGTCAAACGCCTGAACATCGCAATCGGGCAGGCGCGTGAATACGGGCTTTTGGGGCAAGATATCTTTGGCACAGGCTTTGCCTTTGACGTGGACGTGCGCCTGGGCGCGGGCGCCTTTGTCTGCGGTGAGGAGACTGCCTTGATCGCCTCGATCGAAGGCGCGCGCGGCGAGCCCCGGCCCAAACCGCCTTTCCCTGCCAACAAAGGCCTCTTTGCCGCCCCCACGATCATCAACAACGTGGAGACGCTGGCCAATATCCCGCCCATTATTTTAGAGGGTGCGGAATGGTTCGCGAGCATGGGCACCGAAAAGTCCAAGGGCACGAAGGTCTTTGCCTTGGGCGGCAAGATCGTCAACACGGGCCTGATTGAGATCCCGCTGGGCACGACCCTGCGCCAGATCATCTTTGACATCGGCGGCGGTATCCCAGACGGGCGGCAGTTCAAGGCCGCGCAAACGGGCGGGCCCTCGGGCGGCTGTATTCCGGCCGAGCACCTGGACACGCCGATCGACTACGAGAACCTGACCGCCATCGGCTCCATGATGGGCTCGGGCGGGCTGATCGTCATGGACGACAGCACCTGTATGGTCGACGTGGCGCGCTATTTTCTGGATTTCACCGTGGACGAGAGCTGCGGCAAGTGCACGCCCTGCCGGATCGGCACGCGGCGGCTTTTGGAAATGCTCGACGAGATCACGGCGGGCAGAGGCACGCCCCAGCTGCTGGATAAGATGGAGGATCTCTGCCACTATATCCACGACAACTCGCTCTGCGGCCTGGGGCAGACGGCG
>WRCT01000086.1 GCA_009783775.1 Clostridiales bacterium
CCAGCTCATGGAGTATTGCAAAACGCAGCCTGATGTGGTCGTCGTAATGAAGAACCGCTACACCTGCGCGGACCCGGGCCAGAATGAGATCAAAAAGGCGATCGCCGAACACAATCTCAACCGCGTGGTCGTGGCGGCCTGCTCGCCCAAGATGCACGAGCCGACCTTCCGCAACTGTGTGCAGGACGCGGGCCTAAACCCCTTCCTGTTCGAGATGGCCAATATCCGCGAAATGTGTTCCTGGTGCCACCCGAGCAATAAGCAGGTCGCGACGGACAAGGCCAAGGAGATCATTCGCATGGCGCTGGCCAAGGTGCGCCTGCTCGCGCCCCTGACCCGCTTTAAGGTGCCCGTCACCAACAAGGCCATGGTCATCGGCGGCGGTATCGCGGGCATTTACGCCGCGCTGGATATGGCCAATATGGGCTACAAGGTCTATCTGGTCGAGCGTGACGAGAGTATCGGCGGCCATATGGCCCAGCTCGACAAAACCTTCCCGACGCTTGACTGCTCAATCTGTATCGAGGGCCCCAAGATGGTCGAGGCGGCCCGCAACCCCAATATCGAAGTCATCTCCTATGCGGACATTCTGAACGTAGACGGCTTTATCGGCAACTTTAAGGTGCGTATCCGCAAGAACGCACGCTCCGTCATCGCCAAAAACTGCACCGGCTGCGGCGAGTGCGCAGACGTCTGCCCCGTGGAATACCCGAACGAGTGGGAAATGAACCTCGGCACGCGCAAAGCCATCTCCGTGCCGTTCCCGCAGGCCGTGCCGCTCATCTTCAATATCAACAAAGAGCACTGTATCGAGTGCTACAAGTGCGTGGACGTCTGCGGCGGCCGCTGCGCGATCGACTTCGAGCAGGAACCCGAAGAGATCGAAATCGAAGTCGGCACCATCACCGTGGCCACGGGCTACGATATGTATGAGCCGACCGACGACGCAAGATGGGGCTACGGCAAGTACCCCAATGTCGTGAACTCTTTAGAGGCCGAGCGTCTGATCAACGCGGCGGGCCCCACGGGCGGCGAGGTGATCCGCGCCTCCGACGGCAAACACCCCAAGAGCGTCGCGTTTATCCAGTGCGTCGGCTCGCGTGACGTCAATAAATACGAATACTGCACCGGTTTCTGCTGTATGTACGCCATCAAAGAGGCCATTTTAATCAAGGAACACGAGCCCGACACGGAGATCTATATCCTGTATCTCGATATGCGCACGCCGTTTAAGGGTTTCGAGGAGTTCTACAGACGCGCGCGTGAACTGGGCATCACCTTTGTGCGCGGCAAGCCCTCCCGCATTCTCGAGAACAAGAAGAACAATCTGATCATTCAAGTCGAGGACACCAACCTCGGCGAATCCATGGAGATTGAGGCCGAAATGGTCATTCTCAGCACGGCGGGCATTCCCAAATCGGGCACCGACGAGCTTTCACGCAAGCTGCACGTGACGCGCGGCATGGACGGATTTTTCCTGGAGAGCCATCCCAAGCTCAAGCCCATCGACGCGCCTGTGGACGGTATCTTCTACGCCGGCGCCTGTCAGGGCCTCAAGGACATTCCCTACAGCGTCTCACAGGGCAGCGGGGCAGCGGGTAGAGCCGCGACCATTCTGTCCAAGGACCAGGTCGAGATCGAGCCCATTGTGGCCACGGTCAACCCCGACAAGTGCCTGCACTCCAAAGCCAACTGCACCGTCTGTCAGAAGGTCTGTCCCTACGCCGCGCCCTCAGCGCCCGAAAAGACGCCGATGGTCATCAATCCCGCCAAGTGCCACGGCTGCGGCACCTGCGTCGCGGACTGTCCGGCCGACGCGATTACGCAGATGCACTTTACCGACGAGCAGATCTTCGCGCAGATTCGCGCCGCATTGGCCGATAAGCCCGAAGAGAAGATCATGGGTTTCCTCTGCAACTGGTGTTGTTATTCCGGCGCGGACCTCGCGGGCACCAGCCGGTTTGAGTACCCCTCCCGTATCCGCGTCGTGCGCGTGATGTGCTCGGGCCGCGTGGACAAGGACTTTGTCCTGGAGGCGTTGCGCCTGGGCGCGGGCGCTGTCTTCGTCGGCGCGTGCCACTTGCCGACGGACTGTCACTATATCGCGGGCAACGTCTGGATGAAGGAGCGCATGGAGAAACTGCACGACTCGCTCACCAAGCAGGGCATGAGCCCCGAGCGCCTGCACGTGGCCTATGTCTCCGCTGCGGAGGGCCTGATCTTCGCCAACAAAATGAAGGCGATGGACAGGGAAATCAAAGAACTGGGCGCCGACCGTATCCGTGAGGAGAACGACCTGCTCCGCCCCGGCATCGAAAAGATCCTGGGTAAAAAGGGTCTGATATAACCAAAATATGTAGGGGCGGGGTCAACCCGCTCTTTTTACGTACCAGCGTCATTGCGGGCTTGACCCGCAATCTTGAGCGATAGGAGAGTGGACAGCATGAAAGTTAAAGAGCAACGTAAACCATCACGCGCATGGTCAATCATTTACTTAGCGATTGTTTGCCTAAATCTCTTGCTATTTTTTCTTGTAGCAATTTCATGGTTCTTCCGATTCAAATATCCCTATATTCATCTCCAAGATTGGAATGGATTTCTGCTTTTGAGTTTGTTTTGTGTCTTGCCTGCAATACTGTCAGCCCTTTGCTTTGTATTGCGAAAATTCATTCGGCTGTGGCTGCGTATTGTTACAATTGTTTTAATTGGCCTCGTCAGTCTCTTTAGCGGATTTTGCCTGTGGCTCTCTACTGGTGCCAGCCCATTTGGCTCGCAAACGAGCAATCTTGACCATTATCTTAAGGTAGATAGCTTTGTTGAGGGATTCACGTACGATTACTTCCCCGAGAGCATACCGGCATCAGCAGAAAATACTCAATACTATTATCGTTTTCGTTATTACTTTGGTAAAGATTTTGATATTTACTTACAACTCATCCTACCGCAATCAGAATTTGACGGGGAGAAAGCGCGCATTATAGCCTTATATCCTGATGTGTCGGTTTCGGAGTACAAGGGAGGGATTACGAAGTACGAAATTCGCGCTGTCTCAGAAAACGACTGGACATATGGATACCATTATGAGTTCGTCACTTTTTCGGAAACGAGCCTAACTGTAACCTATGTGATAGCTTATTGTTCCGACTCTGCCGACGGGAGTATCATTCCATACTGTTGTGAGATAGAGAACCATGGGTAAAACAAAAATCATCTGCACCATAGGTCCGGCGACGGACGCAACCGAGGCGCTGGAAAAACTGATCCACGCGGGCATGAATGTCGCGCGAATCAACTTTTCGCATGGCAGCCTGGAGGATAAGATTGATGTCATCGAAAGACTGACCGCCCTGCGCGACAGGCTGCAAGTGCCGCTGGCCCTGCTCGCGGACACCCGAGGCCCGGAAATTCGGCTGGGCAGGATTCCCGACGGACCGGTCGAACTGACCGAGGGTCAAATCTTCACCCTCACCACAACCCCCTGTGACGGAGACGCGAGCCGCGCCTTTATCAACTACAGGGGCTTGCCCGAAGATGTGACCGTCGGCGGACGCGTGCTGATTGACGACGGCTTAATTGAGCTGCGCGTGGACAGCAAAACGGACACGGACATCGTCTGCACCGTATTGAACGGCGGCCCGATCTCCTCGCACAAGGGCGTCAATGTGCCGGGCGTTGCCCTGCGCCTGCCCTTTATCTCCGCGCAGGACGCGGAAGATCTCAAGTTTATCGCAAACCATCCCTTCTGCTATGTCGCCGCGTCGTTTGTGCGCAACGCCGCCGATATCGCAGCCATCCGCGCGGAGCTTGCCCGACACGGCTGCGAGAATATGAAAATCATCGCGAAGATAGAGAACGCCGAGGGGATCGAAAACTACGACGAGATTCTGTCCGCCGCCGACGCCATTATGGTCGCGCGCGGCGATTTGGGCGTAGAAGTCCCGTTGGAGGAGCTGCCCGTCCTGCAAAAGAAACTGATCAAGGACGCCCGCCACCGCGGCGTGCCCGTCATCACCGCCACGCAAATGCTGGAGTCCATGGTCTCCAAACCGCGCCCCACCCGCGCCGAGATCTCCGATGTCGCCAACGCGGTGTATGACGGTTCCTCGGCTGTCATGCTCTCCGGCGAGACGGCGGTCGGTCTCTTTCCCTTTGAGGCCTGCCGCTGTATGGCGCGCGTGGCCGAGCGCACAGAAAACGATATCAACTATCACGAGCGGTTCAAAACCGTCGAGTACGAGCGCAAGGGCACGGTTACCAACGCGGTCGCCCGCGCGGCTGTGACCACGGCGCACGAGCTAAATTGCCGCGCCATTCTCACCATGACCAAATCGGGCAACACCGCGCGCAATATCGCCAAGTTTCGTCCCGCGCCACCGATTCTCGCCTGCACGCCTTCGCATGACACCTATCATCAGCTCGCCTTCAACTGGGGTGTAATCCCGCTGATCATTCCCGAATGCGACAGCAGTACAACCGACCTGGAGACCCTGTCCGTCTGGGCGGCGGTTCGGGCGGACCTACTGCAACAAGGCGATACAGCCGTCTTCACAGCCGGTATCCCATTGGGCCAGGTCGGCGCAACCAATATGCTGAAAGTGAATGTGGTGGGGAAGTAAGCCTCCTTTTGCCAGGGCTCCCGCCCAATTCGCAAATTGGGTGGGATGGTGTGAGGAGGTGCCCCGCAGGGGCGGAGGATTGACTAAAAACCGCCGCAAACGGGACAATTCGCCCGCTTTTCGGCTGCGATAGGTCTTACACGAAAACCCAACGTATCAATATAGTGCAAATATCGGGTGATTGGAATCCCGACCAAAATTTTAATTGCCTCGACCGCCATCAACGAACCGATGACACCCGCCGCCGCGCCCAGCACACCGGATTTTGTTTCTTCGCCATGTGCAAACATACAGGCATAACAGGGCGAAACACCGGGCAATACGGTCAGCACATAGCCCTCAAAACCCGAAATGCCGCCGTCTATCAAAATAATATTTTCATTTATACAAACGCTGTTGATCAAGTGCCGTGTTTGTTTATTATCCACACAGGAAATTACTAAATCACAATCGGCAAGCAATGCCTGCGCATTACTATGATTCAATTCTTTGACAACCGTTTCCACGCATATCACCGAGTTATACCGTACCAGCTTCTCCTTCGCGGACATGGCCTTTGGCTTGCCGATATCACCCTCAAAGTGAATAAACTGCCGATTCAAATTGGTCAGCTCTGCCGTGTCGGAATCAATAATTTTTATCGTCCCAACACCCGCAGACGCAAGAGAATACAGCACCGGCGCGCCCAGCCCGCCCGCGCCCACAACGGCCACTTTCGCGTCCGCCAGTCTGCGCTGTCCTTCAACACCGATCTCCGCCAGCATGATATGTCTTTCGTATCTGCTCATGTAAAGGTATTATATTACAAGGAATAACAAATGTAAAGATATTATGAATATTATTTTTTGCAAGACAGGGCCTGCATATCTATGTTATAATCCCATCTTTGACAGTTGCAAGAGAGAAAGAACTTGAGAACCCTTACGGAGAGGGCGTTTCAAGCTTTTTGCGCGGAAGGCGCAATGACGTACTTTTTTTACTTTTTAGTGGCTGCGGATATTTTTTTGAATTGGCTCTTGCTGAGGATCTGGTAGTCGGTTCTAAAGCCGAAAGCTGCGTGCAGGGCGTCGGTGAAATCTGAGCGCGTGTAATTGGGGACAAACCCGTCGCCGGGGATTTCGAGGAAGTTCATATCGCGCAGACCTTGGATGATTTGGCGGCAGGTAAACCTGCCGCTGAGTTTTTTCTCCAGGAATCGATAGATGGAAAGCGCTATAAAACAAGTGACGAAATGCGCGCGGATGCGGTCGTCGCGGCTTAGATATACGGGTCTGGCCTTGAATTCGCTTTTCAAGATGCGGAAGCATTCCTCGATCTCCCAGCGCCTATGAACTGCCGTCATAATGGCGGGAGCCTCGTCCTCCAAATTCGTACAGGTTCCATAGAAGCCATCGAAAGCCTCCTCGGCGGCAATGATGTCTGTGTCAATGCTGAAAAGCGTCTTTTCTGCCACTTCGCCATCCGCGGTAATCGTTGTCTTTGCAATGAACCGCTTGCAATCATTAGGGCCGCACTTTTTCAGCTTTCCGGGTCTGGTGCCAATCAGCTTTGCGGCTCGCTCTATCTGCCCGTTGCGCACTTCCCGCTGATATTCCCTGTGTTTTATGGAGTAGGTTACGATGAGCTTCTGTTCCAGCCCGTTTTCGTTTATCCAGCGCTCTTTGTAATATGTATTCTCTCTGTCTTTTTGTTCGTCCAGCGTTGAGATATCATATCGCTCAGGCCCATTGCCGCCCATAAGCCGCCACCCCGCGGGATGCAGTGCCCACTCTTTCAAGTATGCTTTCAGTGTTTTAATGGATTGGGTCGTAATAAACGCCCGGTCACACCGGTCGTTGAACCTTCGATTATCGTAGGAGGCCAGCCCCGCGTCGGTGCATACGACAAACTTAGAAACCCCAAAATCATCCAGTATTTTCTGCTCCAGCGGCGTTAGTGTCACTTGCTCGTTGGTGTTGCCCGCATGGATATCAAAAGCCAGCGGAATGCCGTCGCCGTCCATGAACAGACCCATCTGCACAAGAGGGTTGGGCCGGTGCTCCTTGCTATATCCGTATTGCTTGAGACCTTCTTCTTGCTCAATTTCAAAAAAGTAGTTTGTACAGTCGTAATAGAGCACCCCGCAGTTCCTTTTCCCCAGCGCCAGGCTGTTCTTATAAAGCTCTGACTGAATAAAGTCCGTTTCCTTGGCGATGACTTCCAGCGCCCGATATATGTGTTGCAGTTCAAAATTTGACTGCTCAATAAAACGCGCGGAGAGTTGGCAGGTCGCTGACTTGGAGGCGGGGAAAAGAATTCTGCCATACACCAGCCGGGAGAGAACAGCATCCAAAGAAAAAGAAAACTTGTACTTATCCGCAATCGTACGACAGATATCATGCAATTTCAGCTGGTGGTATATCTGTTGCAGGAAGAGATAACCGGCATTGAAGGAATGCTGCTCATCTTTAGCAATCAACTTAGCGGGAGAATATTGCACCATGATCTTTCGGTTCTCTTCCTTGTCCTTGCGGTTCAATTCCTCAATGTAGGCCTTAGCCCAAGCAATGGGGTCTTGCCCATTCAGTTTCCGCAGCAGTTCGTCGTATGTACCGAGCTTCTCAACGATTTTTGATGTGTTCTTCCCGTTCGCCCGAAAGGATTTGATCACATATAAGGATCGGGCATTCTTGGACTGTGTAATCTTCAACCGCATACGAATTATCTCCCCAATCAAAAAACAGATACATAGATTATAACGCATTACGATAAAGTACGTCAATATGCATTTTCGAATTTGACAAAAAAATTAAGCCGTAACGGGCTTTTCAGGGTTTATTTCCTTATTCAACTGTCAAAGACCCG
>WRCT01000087.1 GCA_009783775.1 Clostridiales bacterium
CACTCTGCGACAGGCCAATAACAGGTCGTCAAAATCAGCAAAAGTAAATTCGCCGGTTCTGGGCGTGGCGTCGCCCGTCAGATACTCGACTTTCGCGGGCAGGAACATCCCCATGCTTTCAAGCAGATCACTGAGCAAGACGCCTTCATAGGTGCGGTTGTTTGTCGCGCCGCCGGAGGTGACGGCAAAGGTGCGCTGCGTCACCTTGCTTTCCAGGCCGACAAAGCAGTCGGCGTCCTGTCCGCCCGTGAGGTCAATGGCCAAGGGTGTCGGTTCGGCATAGGCCATTGCGGGCAGCAGGGCCGCGAGCAGGGCCGCGACAAGGATGACGGATAAGAGTTTCGCTGTTTTTTTCATGATGTTTTCCCCTTTATTTTTTTATCTTGTTATGACTACGCGCATAATCTGTTTGACCAGTTGCTGCGCGAGGGTGGCGTTCTTCGGGCAGATACGAATGGGCGTTTCGGTGATAAAGCTGCCGCCGTTTTTGGATTCCCGCCAGGCCAGCAGTACGTCTCCGTTTCTCATGTGGTCGGTGATATCCACCGTGCCCACTGCGTCATTGGCCACGACTTCGATTTTCTTGTAGGTCGTGATCCCGAACTTCTCCAGCACCTTGCTCAGGAAGACGCCTTCGAACGTATAGGTCGCCGGCTCTATCTTCGACTGGACCCCGACGGAGAGGAACTCGCTTTTCAAGCCCGCGAAACAGTCCGCGTTTTTGCCGCTTGTCAGATCAAGAATCAGGGGGTTGGGGATTTCGGTGGGCGCGGGCGTGGCCGGACCGGACGCATGAGGCCGCGCGGTTATGTCCGGCTGGGTTGACGGGATGGGCGTTGACATTACGGGCACGGGCGTCGGGCCGGAGGAATAGACCATCGGGGCCTGTCCGGATGGGTCGAACTGCGCAGGTTCATAGGCTGTCGGTTTCTGCCCCCCCCTCTGAGGGGGGAGGTCGGCAGAGCCGGCAGGGGGGAGTTGATCGCTATTGGATTGGTTCGTTTCCTCCGCGCAGCCACATAGCAGAATGGCCGCCAAAAGCAGGAAAACAACGATAAGTTTTTTCATGTGTCCCCTCAAAAAATCCCCCATGTTTTGGAACATGAGAGATCATAAGACGCAAGGCCATAACCGCAACGCGATCAGGTCAGCGATCTCCCCTTTCCAATGCCCTTCTACAGGCGGGAGGCGGAACCATGTTCTACTACCCATCAAAGCAGGCTTTGATGGGTTCCCGTTCCACCCTGTTACTGTACCGTAACCCGATACAGCGTCGGCCGCGCTGACGCCCTGCGCCATGCGGCTCGGAGAGTATAAGGACGCAAACGTCCTGTTTTTCAGATAGAGTATACCACGCTCTGCGATGTTGTGCAATCAAAAATAAATAAAATGAAGTTTCGCCCAAAGCGAAACCTCATTCATTGTAGTTTGTAGTTTGTACATTGTAGTTTGTTAAAACACCCGTTTGGCAAACGCAAAACTGCTTATCCAATACTTCTTGGTTATGCTGTCTTTGACGACCGCGCCCTCGGAGGTGGAGGCGTAGACCATCTGCCCGTCGCCCACATAGATACAGACGCAGTTGATCTCCGTGCTCTCGCCCGTCATGTAGAAGATCAAATCGCCCGGCTGCAGGTGTTTTGTGTCGTTGATCTTCTTCCAGGAAGAGGTCTCGGAAAAGCCCTTTGAGGTCTGGCGTGCCGTCTTTTCGCCCATCTCGTTTAAGCAATAATACACCAGGCCGCTCGTGTCAAACCCCTGCGGGGTGATCCCGCCGCGCTGATAGGGTTTGCCGATCAAGGACAGGGCCAGGTTGGCCAGCTGCTGCGCCTTGTCCGATACCGCGCCCGGGTCGGGCGTGGGTGTCGGGTCGGCCTCGGGGTCAAGCGTCGGCTCCGGCGTGTCGGTCGGCGGCGGCTCGGGTGTAGGTGTCGGCAGGGGCAGCGGCTCCGGCGTCGCCGGCTCGACATGGGCGGTCGCGATTGCCACGGTCTCCGCCTGCGGCGCCTCCGTCGGCGCCTCGACAATCAGCTGCAGCGGCAGGTTTTCGCCGCCCGGCAGGCCCTCTCCCTGACAGCCGATCAGGCCAAACAGCAAAATCCCCGCCACGCAAATGCAAATCGTTTTCTTCATTCTTCTCTTCCTCATAATCTCATGATACCCCGCCCCTGTCACGAAAAGGTGATAGAGGTGTTAATTTTAGACACCAGATTCCAGATTCCAGATCGCTCACGCGGGTTCTTTCTGGTATCTGGAGTCTGGTATCTGGAATCTATTAACGAAGTTATTGTGACGCAATAACTTCGTTCAGTTTCTCCGCCAGCGCGTCCGCGTCCGCCCCATGCACCTGGCAGGCCTGTTCCAGGGTCTCGTTGTGCGCCATCGCGCAGCCCAGACAGTGCATACCCGACGCCAGCAGCAGGTCCGCCAGCCCTACGTCAATTTGCAGAATCTTTGCGATCGTCATGTCCTTGGTAATCATGTTTGTTTTCCTTCTTTCTTATGTTTTTCTTAAAACGCGCGTCTCAAACGGCGCGAGCGTGCCTGTATAGACCTCGCCTATTTGCACGGTCTCGCGCGTGAACAGATCCTTGTACTGCCCCGCCAGCATGACCGGCTGGGTCGCGTCCGCGCCCTCCACCAACAGCCCGGGATAGAGGATCACATTTCTCTCCGATTGGCTCGCATTCACCAGCAAAATCACAACCTCCTGCTCACTGACTGACGGTGCGCCGGAGTCGCCGCACCCTACAGTATAACGCAAAACGGCAAAGATATCGCGGCCCAGCGCGCCCATGCGCATACAGCCGCGCCGCAGGGCGTTGCTTTCGGCGCGCAGCAGGGTTAAGGTCCGCACCGCCTCCAACAGCTCTTTGTCCTCATTGCCCCAGGGATAGGCGCGGCGGTTGAAGGGGTCGCCCATGCCCTCCATGCCGACTTCGTCGCCGTAATACAGGCAGGGCACGCCCGTGTGGATCAGGCAAAGCGCGGTCGCCAGCAGGAAACGCTGCTTGGCAAAGGCCGCGTGCTCCGGTTTGGGCTTAAAATGCGCCTGCGTCTCCCGCGTGACCGTCTTGCGGTGCGGCGCGCCGGAGAGATAGGTCAGCGCGCGCACCTCGTCATGCGAGGAAAGCAGGTTGAGGCAAGCCTGCCAGAACGGCGCGGGATAGTTCTCGCGCAGGGTTTGCAGGACCTCGTTCAGATCAAAGGCGTCCGCCTGTCCCGCCGCGAAACGCAGCACCGCGTCACGGAAGGGATAGTTCATGGCCGAATCCAACAGGTCGCCGTCCACATAGGCGCGGCGGCCCTCGTGCCCCAGTTTGTTGGAACAATCCTCCCAAACCTCGCCCAGCAGCACGGCCTCGGGGTTCTCGGCCTTGACGCGGGTCCGCAGCGCGCGGATAAAGTCGTCGGGCAGCTCATCCGCCACGTCCAGCCGCCAGCCCATCGCGCCGCGCTTTTGCCAGTGGGCCAGCACGCCCTCCCCGCCCGTGATGAAGTCAAGGTAGGATGGCTCCATCTCGCGCACATTGGGCAGCGTGTTAAAGTTCCACCAGCACTCGTACTGGTCGGGATAGCGGAAAAAGTGATACCAATTATAATAGGGCGAGTCTTGCCCCCCACAGGCGCCGTTGCCGTAGCGCCCGTAGCGGTCGAAGTAGACGCTGTCGTCGCCCGTGTGCGAAAAAACGCCGTCGAGCATGAGCGAAATGCCAAGCTTGCCCGCCTCGCGCGCCAGGTTATCATAGTCGGCCTGATCGCCCAGGATACTGTCCACCGCCAAGTAGTCGGCGGTGTTGTACCGGTGGTTGGAGAAGGCCTCGAAAATCGGGTTCAAGTACAGGCAGGTCACGCCCAGGTCTTTGAGGTAGGGCAGCTTTTCCGTGATGCCCGCAAGATCGCCGCCGAAGTAATCGTCCGGCGCGTAGTAGGGCCGGCCCATGTTGGGGCGGTAGTCGGGCTCGGCCGTCCAGTCCTCGTGAAAGCTTGCCGCACGGCCGCTTGCCGCACGCTCCGAAACACGCTTGCGGGCCAGCTCTTTGTCACTGCGCGCGAAACGGTCGGGAAAGATCTGATAGCAGAGGCTCTCGCAAAACCAGCGCGGGGTGGCATAGTTCGCACGGTAGACCGTAATCTGCCAGGCGGGCGGCAGGTCATGGCCCAGCGCGCCCTCGCCGCTGCCCGCGCCGTAGTACCAGACCCGGTCGCCCCGGCGGATCACAAAATAATAATGGCACAGGCCCGGCACGTCGGGCATGGTGACCGTGATAGCTGCAGTCGCGGCCAACGCCCGCCCCCGCCCTACCGTCATCGGCAGCAGCAGGTCCTGCCCGCCCAATGTGATGGCCAAGGAAAAGGAAACATCCTCCGCCGCCTCAAGGATATCGAGCGTCAGTTTCACGTCCGTACCCGCCGGAACCGCGCCCTGCGGATCGCGGCAAGTCAGGTTGCGCGAATGGTGATAGAATCTCATGAAACTATTATATGCGATTTGCAGATTTTGACAAGACTTAATTAAAGTGAACTGTTGGTCGGCAGGGCGGGTGCTTGCCCAGCGTGAGCGGTCTGGTATCTGGAATCTGGCGTCTGGTATCCGGAATCAGCTAATGCTGATTCCATACATCACCTGGCCGCGCGTGCCGACGACGATCATATTGCCGTAGACTGCCGGACTGGCCTCGACATGGCCCTTGATCTCCACGACGTCGAGCTTTGCGCCCGTGCGGCCGTCGAGCAGCGTGACAAAGCCGCCGACCGGTTCGCCGTCCTTGGTATAGGACGCGCTGGCGTAGACGATGTAACCGCGGCCGGCATCGTCATACACATCCACGGGCGAAGACCAGCACTGGCCGCCGAAGTTCTGCCGCCAGGCCTCATGGCCCGTCGCCTTGTCATAGGCGATCAGCCAGCTGCCCTCGCTGCTGCCCCTATCGCCGATTACGTTCGCGAAAGTGACAAAGACCAGGTCGGAAAGCTGATGTTTGCCCAGCGCCGCCGTATCCTGAATGCCGCCCGAGTCCGCAGGACGCGAGCAGGGGATCGGCCCCGCCGTCCAGATCTTTTCGCCCGTGATGGCGTCGATCTTCCAGAACGGGACCTGCGCCACGTTCGTGCTCGGGTTGCGCGTAAAGCGGGCCGAGGTGCCGATGTAAATATAGGCGCGGCCGTTTGCCGGATCCAATTCGAACACGGGCGAGCAGTTGGTGTCGTCCAGCACGTCGCTCATCCAAATCGTCTCGAAGGTGTTGATATTGATACAGAACAGGTTGCCGCAGTTGTCCGCCACATACATATACTCGCGCCAGAACACGGGGCTGCTCTCAAAACCCAGGTAGGGTTTCGTGTTGTCGGGGTCCTTGTCGTCCTTGTAGGCCGCGCGGGAGCGGTCGGTCGTATACTTCCATTTGAAGATATCCGAGGGCGCGATCGAGACCGTGCCGGCCTCCCTGTCATAGCGCGTGTTTAAGGTAAACTGATAGATGATGTTTGTCTCGGACGCGTAGGTGACGCTGTCCGTGCCCGCGTGCACGATGGTCGAGGGGTCGTAGGCGACCCAGCTGCGGTCGCGGAAGGGATCGTCCTGCCCGTACTCGTAGAGCAGTTTTGTGTCGGTCAGGCTGTAGATCAGATTCTGGCCCCGACCCGCCTTGCTTTGATCGCCCGCGCCCAGATAAAAGAGCGGATAACCGCGCGGATCAATGGCGCCCGCGCCCTTGAAGGTCCAGCGCTCGATGATCTTGTCGCGGGTGGGTTTGCCGTCCTTGAGGTCCAAAAAGTAAATCGCCGCGCCCTCCGTGCCGAAGATGACCTCGACCAGATCGTCTTCGTTGCGCTTGCTCTCGTGCATATTCATCTTGGCGCGCACGTCCTTGTCCCAGCGGATAAAGAGGGGCTGGCCCGTCCAGCCGATGCCGAACCAGGACCGGTCCGAATTGACGCGCGCAATGCGCTCGGGCATATCGGTTTTCCAGACGATATTGAGCTTGCCTTCAATGCTCTGCCCCACGGTGCCGTAGGCGGCCGTGTCGCGGAAATTATTGCCGCGAAAGGTGACGATACCGTCCACGTCCGTGTAATGGTTCGTCTCGCCAAAGTCGATAGGGTTGGTCCGCTGATAACTGGAAATAGACTGGCCGTTGAGCTGCATGGCCGTTTGCAAGCCGAAGTCCGAGGGGCGCGTGCCGTCCACCGCGTAGGGGTTGGGGATGGCGGGCGTGGGGGTTGGCTCTAATGTGGGTATCGGCGTGGGCTCGTCCGGCTGGCCGGGGTTGGGCGTGCCGACCTGATGGGTGTCGCTGCCAATGCCCAAAAAGCCGTCGTCGGGTTTGGGCCCGTTCGGGCCGGAGAGCAAAAAGACGACCAGCAGCACCAGTCCCACCGACACGGCCAGCAGCGACGCGACCAGCGCCAGAAAGCGCACGTCAAAGCCCTGTTTTTTCTTGCGTCTCGGCGGCGGCGCGCCCCTGTAGTTCGGGGGGCGTTGGGGGGACCTTTGTGGTGACATATTTCTTTGTGGTGGTTGCGGTGTACGTCGTGCCATGATTGGGCTCCTGTATTATCAGTTGTTCGCGGGCGGGCTGACCCCGCCCCTACGGTATGCTGGGTAGGTAGGCGGGCTGACCCCGCCCCTACGGGTTCTCTGTTTAGGCCGGCGGGTTTGTTGTTTAGGTAGGCCGGCTGACGCGGGCCCCAACAAGTTCAAAGGATTTGTCGGGGGCACCACCGCCCCTACAAATATAACGACCTTATGTGTAATTGTTGTCGCATTGACGTTAATTCATGCAGGCGAGTGCGCCATCGCCTCTGCTCCCGGATTTTAGAATCCAGCAATCAACGTCTAGTATAATATCTGTCCAGCTCCCATTTCAAGTGGTTTGTGTCGATGTATTCCCAAACGGTCAGATACTCCTTTTCGTTGCGGATAATGCGGTCGTGGTAGGAACGCTGCCAGAGGTTTGAAACATCAAGCGCTTTTACGATCTGATACTTGAAATATCCAATCATTTGCCCAAGCGTTTTTCGCGTCACCGTAGGGGCGGAGTCAGCCCGATGGGACAACAACTCTGCGGGGGCGGGGTCAGCCCGATCGAATAACGACTCCGTAGGGGCGGGGTCAGCCCGCCCGCTGGGGTCAGCCCGCCCGCCGTCAATAGGATTTTGAATCCCAACAATCATGTGGACATGGTTCGGCATGACAACAGAATGGTATATGGAAATATTGGGATATTTCTCGGGCAGCTTGAAAATCTGTTCCTCCACCGTTTTTCCGTAGTCCGTTAGTACCAACTGCGGGCGGGCTGATGCGGAGCCTTCGATTATGTCATCCTGCGGGCGGGCTAACAATCATGCCGGCAGGGCACAGACCATGCATGAAAAAAGGTTGCTCGCACACGGTTGCCGTGATACACTCATTCCAAGTCGAGGGACGGTTTGGAGCGCTTGCGACTCCGTTGTGCTA
>WRCT01000088.1 GCA_009783775.1 Clostridiales bacterium
ATCAGCATGGACACGCCGTTGCCGACGCCCTTCTCCGTGATCCGCTCGCCCAGCCACATCAGGAAGGCTGTGCCGGCGGCGGAGGCGATGCAGATGTTCGCGTAGGCCCACCACTTCGGCTCGGTGGTCACGATGTTCTGACCGAAGGTGATGATGATCGAGAAGGACTGCACAATGGCGAGCGCGACACCGACGTAGCGGGTGATCTGCTCGATCTTTTCGCGGCCGCCCTCTTCTTTGCTCATGCGCTCTAACGAGGGAATGGCGATCGTGAGCAGCTGCATGACGATCGAGCCCGTAATGTAGGGCGAGATACCCATGGCAAAGAGCGTGAACTGGGAGAAAGCCGAGCCGGAGAGCATATCGAGGAAGTCAAAGAGCGCCATGCCGGAAATGGAGTTCCGCCAAACGTCAACGTCGATGCCCGGGATGGGAATCGCGCTGCCCAAACGGTAGACGACCAGCAGCAGCAGCGTGATTAGTATCTTGCGCCGCAGCTCACGGATCTTAAAAGCGTTGACAAATGTTGTAAACATTATACTACCTCAACACTTCCGCCTGCGTTCACAATGGCTTGCTCGGCGGACTTGGAGAATTTCGCCGCCTTGACCGACAGTTTCTTTGTCAGTTCGCCGTTGCCCAGGACCTTCAGGCCGTTTTTCTCAATCTTGGCGATCATGCCCGATTTCTTGAGCATTTCTGCCGAAACCTCTGTGCCGTTATCCAGCTTGTTCAGGTCGGAAATATTGATGATTGTGTATTCCTTGGCCCAGATGTTGACAAAGCCGCGCTTGGGTAGCCGGCGTGCCAAAGGCATCTGTCCGCCTTCGAAACCGTTTTTCTTGCTGCCGCCGCGGGCAATCTGGCCTTTATGGCCTTTTCCCGCGGTTTTGCCCGTGCCCGAACCGGGGCCGCGGCCTAAACGCTTGGGCGCCTTGGTCGAGCCGGGGGCGGGTTGTAAGTCGTGAAGTCTCATATTAACCTCCTAATTCCTCGACCTTGATCAGATGTTTTACCTTGAAAATCTGACCGCGCACGCAGGCGTTGTCCGGTTTTTCCACGGTATGGTTCATCTTGCGCAGGCCGAGCGCCTTAATGGTCGCCTGCTGATCCTTCAGCGAGGAGATGGGGCTCTTGACGAGCGTGATTTTCAGCGTTGCCATCGAAAAAGCCTCCTAACTTCTGATTTCTTCTACGGTCTTGCCGCGAAGGGCCGCGATCTGCTCCGCCGTGCGCAGCTGCTTTAAGCCGTCGAGTGTGGCCTTGACGCAGTTGCCCGGGTTGTTGGAGCCGTAGGACTTGGTGCGGATGTCCTTGATACCCGCCATTTCCAGGACCGCGCGGACGGGGCCGCCCGCGATAACGCCGGTACCCTCTTCGGCCGGCAGCATACGCACATGGCCTTTGCCGAAACGGCCTTCGACCTGGTGCGGGATCGTGGTGCCGACCACGGGGATCTCGGTCATGTGACGCTTGGCGTCCTCGATACCCTTGCGCACGGCCTCGGGAATTTCCGCTGCCTTGCCCAAGCCGACGCCCACCTTGCCGTTTTCGTTGCCGACGACCATGAGCGCGGTGAAACGGAAGTTCTTGCCGCCCTTGACAACCTTCGCAACGCGATTGATGTAAACCAGGCGTTCTTTGAACTCGGGCGCTTCCCTTTCAAACTTTCTGTTATCTCTATCCCTCATGTCGTTCCTCCTTAAAAGTCAAGGCCCGCTTCTCTCGCGCCTTGCGCCACCGCTTCCACACGACCCGTGTAGAGGTAGCCGCCGCGATCGAACACAACCTTGGACACGCCTTTTTCCTTCGCGCGCTCGCCGATCAGTTTGCCGACGAGTTTCGCCTGCTCCTGCTTTTTGAGGCCCGCGAGTTTGCCCTTGAGCGCCGCGTCCAGCGTGGAAGCAGCGGCCAGGGTGTTGCCGGTTTCATCGTTGATGACCTGCGCATAGATGTGGTTTGTGGAACGGTACACGTTGAGACGCGGACGTTCGCCGGTGCCGATCAAGGTCTTGCGTTGCCGCCAATGACGGTTCTTGCGGACTGTGTTTTTGTCTTGTTTCTTTAACATCGCCTGTCACTCCTTCCTTTATTTCTTGCTGGTCTTGCCTTCCTTGCGGCGGACATATTCGCCCTCATAGCGGATACCCTTGCCCTTGTAGGGCTCCGGCGGCCGTGTGATGCGAATGTCGGCAGCCATCTGGCCGACCAGTTGCTTGTCGATTCCCTTGACGGTGATACGCGTGGGGGCGGGCACTTCAAAGCTGATACCCTCGGGCGCCTTGAACTCGACGGGGTGTGAGTAGCCCACGTTGACCACCAGCGTGCTGCCGTTGAGCGTCGCCTTGTAACCGACGCCGACGATCTCCAGCTTTTTCTCATAGCCGTTTGTCACGCCGACCACCATGTTGTTGATCAGCGAACGTGTGAGACCGTGCAGGGCGCGGTGCTGTTTGTTGTCGCTGGGACGCTTGACCAAGAGCTGACCGTCGGTCTGCTCCAATTGCATCTCCGGCGAAACCTTTTGTGACAGGGTGCCCTTGGGGCCCTTCACAGTCACAACACTTTGGTCGTCAACCGTGATTGTCACTCCGGCGCCGACGGCGACCGGAAGTTTTCCGATTCTTGACATTTCTTCCTCCTGTTATCGTTGGTTCACGGCGGGAGCAAGCCCCCGCCCTACGGGAATTACGCATTGCGCATTACGCATTACGCATTACCAGACGTAGGCCAATACCTCGCCGCCTACGCCAAGCTTGCGCGCTTCACGATCCGTCATAACCCCGTGCGAGGTCGATACGACCGCGATCCCCATGCCGTTTAAGACTCTGGGCATCTCGTCCTTGCGGGCGTAGACGCGCAGCCCCGGGCGGGACACGCGCTTGATGCCGACGATGACGCGCTGCTTGTTCTTGCCGTATTTCAGCTTGATGCGGATAATCTTTTCGATCCCGTTTTCCACCAGCTCAAAGCCCTTGATATACCCTTCGTCGAGCAGGATCTGCGCAATGGCTTTCTTGATCTGCGAGGACGGCACGTCGACCGTGTCGTGCTTGGCGATCAAAGCGTTGCGGATTCTGGTCAGCATATCTGCAATGGTGTCTGTCATAGCTTAATTCCTCCTCTACCAGCTTGCCTTACGCACGCCGGGGATATTGCCCTTGTGCGCCTCGTTGCGGAAACAAATGCGGCAGATACCGAACTTGCGCAGCACGGAATGCGGACGGCCACAGATGCGGCAGCGGGTGTAAGCACGCGTGCTGAACTTGGGCGTCGCCTGCTGCTTGAGTTTCATGCTTGTCTTTGCCATACTTTCCTCCTGCCTCTATTCGTGCGTCGCGAACGGCATACCGAGCAAGCCCAGCAATGCTTTCGCCTCTTCGTCGGTCTTGGCGCTCGTCACGAACACAACGTTCATGCCGCGAATCTTCTCGACGTCGTCATAGTTGATCTCCGGAAAGATCAGCTGTTCCTTGACGCCCATCGCGTAGTTGCCCCTGCCGTCAAACGCCTTGTCGGACACGCCGCGAAAGTCGCGTACGCGCGGCAGCACGATGTTGAGGAACTTGTCGGCAAAGGAGTACATACGCTCGCCGCGCAGGGTGACCTTCGCGCCGACGCTCATGCCCGTGCGCAGCTTAAAGTTCGCGACGGACTTCTTGGCCTTGGTGATGATGGCCTTTTGGCCCGCGATCTGGCCCAGTTCCTTGGCGGCGGCGTCTAACCCCTTCGGGTTGTCCTTCTCGACACCCAGGCCCATGTTGATGATGATCTTCTCGAGCTTGGGGATCTGATTGACGTTTTGGTAACCGAAACGCTCTTTGAGCGCCGGAGCCGTCTCTTTCTGATACTTTTCCTTCAGTCGGGGAAGGGCCTTGGCTTGGACTGCCTTGGCGGCGGGAGCAAGCCCCCGCCCTACTTCGGCCTCTGCCTTGGGCTCCGCTGCTTTCTTGGGCGCGGCGGCCTTCTTGGGCGCGGCCTCGGCTTTTTCAGCCTTGGGCTCTGCGGCCTTCTTGGGCGCTGCCTTTTTCGGCGCGGCTTCGGCTTTTTCCGCCTTGGGTTCCGCTGCCTTCTTCGCAGCGGGTTTCTTTGGCGCGGCCTTGGGCTTTTCGGCCTTGGGCTCTGTCACTTCCACCGGAGCCGTGGTTTCTTCTATGTTCGCCACTTAATGCTTTCCTCCCTCTTCCTTAATCAATGTCTTTTCCGCAGACGGAACAGACGCGTAAACTCTTGGTCTTGCCGACCTCGGCCAATCTGTGCTTGGCCTTGGTGGGTTTGTTGCACTTGGGGCAAATGAGCTGCACATTGCTCACGTTCACCGGACCCTCTTTTTGGATCCGGCCGCCCGCCTCGCCCTGACGGCGCGGTTTGACATGGCGGGTGACGAGGTTTACATTGTGAATCGTGACCCGTTCCTTGTCCGGCTCGGATACCAGGATCTTGCCCTTTTTGCCCTTATCGGCGCCCGTTATCACGAGGACGGTGTCGCCTTTTTTTACGTTCAGTTTGCTCATGGCTTGCCTCCTCCTTACAGCACTTCCGGCGCCAGCGAGACGATCTTCATATAATCCTTCTCGCGCAGTTCTCTCGCGACCGGCCCGAAGATACGGGTGCCGCGCGGCTGCTTGGCGTCGTTGATGATGACGGCCGCATTGTCGTCGAACCGGATATGGCTGCCGTCGGGACGGGCCGTGCTGGCCACGGTGCGGACGATAACCGCCCGAACCACTTCCTTTTTCTTGACGGCGCCGCCCGGGGACGCGCTTTTGACCGTGGCGACGATGATGTCGCCGATACCGGCGGACTTGACCACGCTGCCGCCCAGATTGCGGATACACATGATTTCTTTCGCGCCGCTGTTGTCGGCCACTTTTAACCTGGTTTGAGGTTGAATCATTGCTCGTTCCTCCCCGTTACTTCGCTTTTTCCACGATTTCCACCAAACGCCAGCGTTTGTCTTTGGAAATGGGACGCGTTTCCATAATCTTCACCGTGTCGCCGATGCCGCACTGGTTTTCCTCGTCGTGCACCTTAAACTTCTTGGTGTGGTTGATCATCTTGCCATAGAGCGGATGACGCACCTTGTTCGAAATGGTGACCACAATGGTCTTTTCCATCTTATCGCTCGATACGACGCCGACGCGGGTCTTGCGATTGCCTCTCTGTTCCATTGCTAATCCTCCTATTCGGCCAAGCCCAGTTCGCGCTGACGCAAAATGGTCTTGATACGGGCGATGTCTTTTCTGCACTCCCCGATACGGTTCGGGTTTCCAATCTGTCCGGTGACGGTCTGGAAACGGAGGTTGAACAGCTCGGCTTTGAGTTCTTTTTCCTGCTTTTGCAGTTCCTCATTGGACTGCTCTCTTAACTTTTCAGCCTTCATGCCTGCTCGCCTCCTTCCTCTTCGCGCTTGATGACTTTGCACTTGACCGGCAGCTTGTGCATGGCCAGGCGCAGCGCCTCTTTGGCGACCGGCTCGTCGACGCCCGCGATCTCAAACATGACGCGGCCGGGCTTGACGACGGCTACCCAATACTCGGGCGAGCCCTTGCCGCTGCCCATGCGGGTCTCGGCGGGTTTTTCCGTGACGGGTTTGTCGGGGAAAATCTTGATCCAAACCTTGCCGCCTCTCTTGATGTAACGCGTCATCGCGATACGGGCGGACTCGATCTGGTTGCTGGTGATCCAGGCGGGGCTTTCGGCGACCAGGCCAAAATCACCGTAGGTGACCTTGTTGCCCCGTAAGGCCTTGCCCTTCATGCGGCCGCGGAAAACTCTGCGGCGCTTGACTCTTTTCGGCATTAACATGGTTATTTGCCCCCTTCTTTGCGCTTGCGCGAGCGCAGCACTTCGCCCTTGTAGATCCAGACCTTGATTCCGATCCGGCCGTAGGTGGTGTGCGCCTCGGTAAAGCCGTAGTGAATGTCAGCGCGCAGGGTCTGCAGGGGGATGGACCCCTCGTGATAGCCCTCGCTGCGGGCGATTTCCGCGCCGCCCAGACGGCCGCTGCACATGATCTTGATGCCCTTGACGCCGGGTTTGGTCATCGCGCGGCTCATCGCCTGTTTCATGGCGCGGCGAAAGCTGATACGCTTTTCAAGCTGGGCGGCGATGTTCTCCGCCACGAGCTGCGCGTCGCCGTCCGCGTCGCGGATCTCCATAATATTGACGTTGACCGGCTTGCCGATCTCCTTGGCGATCGCGTCACGGATCACTTCGATGCCCGCGCCGCCTCTGCCGATCAGCACGCCGGGGCGCGCCGTGTGGATGGAGAGCGAAATCTTGCCTGCCGCGCGCTCGATCTCGATACGGGAGATCCCTGCGGCGTAGTAGGTCTTCTTGACGAATTCACGGATCTTGTGGTCCTCGATGAGGAAGTCCGCGAAGTCTTTCTTGCTTGCGTACCAACGGGTGTTCCAATCTCTGATGACGCCGACGCGGAAGCCGTTTGGATTTACTTTTTGACCCATGTGGTTTTCCTCCTTACTGAACCTGATCTAACACGATGGAAATGTGGCTGGTGCGCTTACGAATGTGAGCGGCGGAGCCACGCGCCCTGGGGCGGAAACGCTTGAGGGTCGGGCCCTGGTTGGCGTAGACCTCAGCCACAAAAAGCTGGTCCGCGCTCATGTCCAGGTTGGCCTCGGCGTTCGCCACGGCGGAGTTTAAGAGCTTGAGTACCGGCTCGGTCGCCGCTTTGGGCGTGTACTGGAGGATCGCCTCCGCCTGCCGTACGCTCTTGCCGCGAATGAGATCGATCACGATCTTCACCTTACGCGGCGAAATTCTGATGTAGCGCGCGTGCGCGTGGGGACGCTTTTCCGCGTTTTCCCTGCGCTGCTTTGCCTTGTTCTTTACATTGCTTGCCATACTCTCTTCTCCTTACCTGGCACGCGAGGACTTTTCCGAGCCCTTGTGCCCTCTGAAGGTGCGGGTGGGCGCGAACTCGCCCAGCTTATGTCCGACCATCTCCTCGGTGACGTAGACGGGCACGTGCTTGCGTCCGTCATGCACCGCGATGGTGTGCCCCACGAAATCCGGAAAGATGGTGGAGGAGCGGGACCATGTTTTGAGAACGGACTTTCTGCCGCTGTCGTTCATGGCCTGGACCCGTGCGGCCAGCCGCGCTTCCACGAAGGGGCCCTTTTTGATCGATCTGCTCATGTATGTCTCCTTCCTCTCCCGTTACTTGCCGCTGTTCCTGCGGCGGACAATGTATTTATCGCTTTGGTTCTTCTTCTTGCGGGTCTTGTGTCCCAGCGTCGGTTTACCCCAGGGAGTGACCGGCCCGGGCCGGCCGATGGGCGATTTGCCCTCGCCGCCGCCGTGGGGGTGGTCGCAGGGGTTCAT
>WRCT01000089.1 GCA_009783775.1 Clostridiales bacterium
AAATATTTCTCTTTGCGTTCTTTTTGCACTTGCGTTACCTCGCCATTTTCATCGAGGTATTTATTCCAAGCACCCGCTCCGGAGCCAAAAAAAGTATCTCCAATGTTTACGAACAAGTTGCCGGTGTTTTTTAATTTTGGCTTGAACTCTTCAAAATAATTCGCCAGTTTTTCAACAAATTCCTCCGGGGTTTCTTCACTTCCAAGCTCACCGGTACCGTTATATATTCGTTTTGCCCAATAGGGAGGAGAGGTTACAATGAGGTCTAAGGTATGATCCGCAACACTTGAGATCAACTGAAGGCAATCCCCGCATTCAATGCGGTCCAATAGTTCAATTTCCGCTTTACCCTTAACATCGGAAAGGCAACTGTGCGCTTGCCCTTCTGAAATGCTCCGCTGAACAGCTGTCTCCCTTGCCGTTAAACACTCCATTGGCTACCTCCAAACAAGTCATATTATACTTGCAAATGTCAAAGTATGCAAGCGATGGATACAAACAATTCGTTCCCAAGAACCTCTTGCCAAATCTCACCTTATAGGATAGTCTATATTCATGAAAATATTGCTTTCAAACGACGATGGGGTGGATTCCGCCGGACTGCGCGCGCTGGTGGAGGTCTTTGCGGAGCAGCACAGTGTTTTTGTGGTCGCGCCGGACAAGCAGCAGAGCGCGGTGAGCAAGGCGCTGACCCTGTATTCCCCGCTGCGTGCCGTGCGGTATACGCTGGAGGGCTTTCCGCAAGTGGAGGCCTGGGCCGTCTCCGGCACGCCCGTGGACTGCGTGCGCCTGGGGCTGGGCAATCTGGTGCCCCGACCCGATGTGGTCATCTCGGGCATCAATGTGGGCGCGAATCTGGGCACGGACACGCTGTATTCGGGCACCTGCGCCGCCGCGCAGGAGGCGGCGCTGCGCGGTTTTCCCGCCTTTGCCGTTTCGATCACCTCCTTTAGGCCTAAACACCTGGACGTCGCGGCGCGGGCCGCAGCAAAGGCCCTGCCCTGGGTGCTGGAAAACCCCCTGCCCTTCGGCGTGTTTTACAATATCAATGTGCCCGATCTGCCCGAGGGCGAGATTCGTGGGGTGCGCCGCGCGAGCTTGGGTCTTGTGGAGTATCGGGAAGAATACGAAGAGCGGACGGATATGATCGACCGCAAGTATTACTGGGCGCCGCGTGAGGTCCTGCCTGCCGAGCGAAACGCGACCTCGGACGTGCGCCTGAGCCGTGAAAACTATATCACTATCACCGCGCTGTCCTATGACAATGGGTTGAATTGTGATTTCGGGGAGATCGCGTTTTAATGTACAAACTACAAACTACAAACTACAATGAAGGAAAAAACTGCAAGGCAGTTTTCTAAATCAAAAAAACAGCAGAGCTGTTTTATCGTCAATTGTAGTTTGTACATTGTACATTGTAGTTTTGAAAGAAGGAGCATACAGTGCGCGTAGCAATTGTGGGAGGCGGCGCGGCGGGCCAGCTGGCGGCCATTGAGGCGGCCAGGGGCGGGCACGAGGTCGTCCTCTTTGAGAAAAACGAAAAGCTGGGCAAGAAACTCTACCTCACCGGCAAGGGGCGCTGCAATGTGACCAACGCCGCCGAACGGGAGGATTTCTTTGCCAACATTCCGCGCAACCCGCGCTTTTTATACAGCGCGTTCGCGGCCTTTGATAACGCGGATATTGTGACGCTGCTGCATAAGCAGGGCGTGCCGACCAAGGTCGAGCGCGGGCAGCGGGTCTTCCCCGCCTCGGACAAGTCCAGCGATGTGCTGGCGGCCCTGCGCCGCGAAGTGCTGGCGGCGGGCGTTGCGATGCGGCTAAACACTGAGGTGACAGAAATTTTGGCCGCAAGCTCCCCCCTGTCGGCTATGCCGACATCCCCCCTCGACTCCCCCCTGCCGATTGCATCGGCTTCCCCCCTCTCAGAGGGGGGCATGACGGGGGGCTTGCAGGTGCGCGGCTTGCGGCTTGCGGGCGGCACGGAGGAAAACTTTGACGCTATTGTCCTTGCGACGGGCGGGTTGAGTTATCCGCAGACGGGCTGCACGGGCGACGGCTATCGCTTTGCCGAGGCGCTGGGGCACAGAATCGTTCCCCCCGCCGGTGCACTGGTGCCCTTTGAGACGGAGGAGGACTGGCCCTGCGCGCTGTCGGGCCTGACCTTGAAAAACGTAAGTTTGACGGCGGCGCAGAACGGCAAGACGGTCTACCGTGAGCTGGGCGAGTTGTTGCTGACGCACTTCGGCCTGTCCGGACCGCTGGCGCTGACCTGTTCCTCCCTGCTGGCCTTGCCCGCGGCGGGCACAAAGTTGTTTATTGATCTCAAGCCCGGGCTTTCACCCGAGCAGCTGGACGCGCGGCTGGTGCGTGATCTGGCGGCGGGCAAGGGCAAGACCGTCGGCAACGCGCTGTCGGGGCGGCTGCCCGCCCGCTTGCTGGCCGTTGTGCTGGAGTTGGCGGGATTGGACGCGGCGCAAGCCGCCGGCGAGTGTACCAAAGCGGCGCGGCGCGCGTTGGGCGAAACGCTCAAGGCGCTGCCCCTGACCGTGCGAGATCTGCGGCCGATCGACGAGGCGATCATCACGCGCGGCGGCGTGGACGTGCGTGACGTGAACCCCAAGACCCTGGAAAGCCGCAAGGTGGCCGGACTGTATTTTGCGGGCGAATTGCTCGACGTGGACGCTTTAACGGGCGGGTATAACTTGCAAATCGCGTGGTCGACGGGGGCGCTCGCGGGGCAAGTGATAGGGAATAAGTAATAAGGAATAAGGGAGGTGTGCCTCGCACATTAGATGGATTGCTTGAATGCAATAAAAAGAAACAGCGTCAGCTGTTTCAACATTACTTATTCCTTATTCCCTATTATTTATTACTTTGGAAGGCAAGGAGTTTCTTATGGATAAATTAAGGATTGCCATCGACGGCCCCGCAGGGGCCGGAAAAAGCACCGTGGCCAAGTATGTGGCGAGCAGCCTCGGCATTCATCATTTGGACACCGGCTCGATGTATCGCGCGTTCGGGTTGTTCGCGCTCGAAAGTGGCGTGGACCCGACCGACGCGGCGGGGCTTGCCGCGTTGCTGCCGAATGCGAACATTGAGGTGACCTTTGACGATGAGGGCGCGCAGCACGTGTGGCTGAACGGCGTCGACCGCACGGCCGACCTGCGCACCGAGGCAGTAAGCATTGCCAGCTCCGCCGTCTCGCTGCTGCCTGCGGTGCGGGACAAGCTGGCGGCGCTGCAACGCGCGGTGGGCGAGAAATACAGCATCGTTATGGACGGGCGCGATATCACCACGAATGTGCTGCCGGACACGCCCTATAAGTTTTTTGTCACCGCCTCGGTCGAGGAGCGTGCGCGGCGGCGGATCCGCCAGCTCAGGCGTTTGGGCCAGGAGGCGGACTTTGCGCAGGTGAAGGCGGACATCATCGCGCGCGACAGGCAGGATTCGGATCGCGCTTATATGCCGCTGCGCCGCACGGAGGATACGATGTTGATTGATACGACGAAAATCTCGGTGCGGGAAGCGGTGGAAAGGATCTTGGAAGTAATAAGTAAGAAGGAATAAGTAATAGGTAATGAAAAAACTGCCTTACGCCAGTTTTCATTATTACTCAAACAACCCATCCAATCGTGCCACAGGCACACCTTCTTTATTCCTTATTCCTTATTACCTAGGAGAAACCATGCTATACTACATCTTCCGTCCCATCATCGCGCTGTTCTTCTGGCTTATCTTCCGGCCCAAAGTGTCGGGCGGCAAGGCGCTGCGCACGCGCGGCAAGGTGATCTTTGTGTGCAACCATTTTTCGCTGGGCGATCCCATCACGCTGGCCTGCCTTACCCGCCGGCAGGTGCATTTTATGGCCAAGTCGGACCTGCTGCACAAATGGTACGCCAAGATTTTTTTCAAGTTGCTGCTGGCCTTTCCCGTGGCGCGGCACAGCGCGGACCTTGGCTCCATCAGGACGGCGCTGAACGGACTGGCCAAGGGCAAGGCGTTCGGTATCTTTCCGCAGGGGCGGCGTGTCAAGGGCGGGGAACTGACCGAGCCGGAAAAAGGCGCGGCCTTTATCGCCCTGCGGGCCGACGCGCCCATTGTGCCCGTCTATCTTGACCCGCGTATCTGGCGGCGGCTGCGCTGCCGTGCCGCCGTGGGTGACCCCATCTACCCCGCCGACGCAAAAACCTCAGGCGGCAAACCGGTGGACGTGCTGACGGAGATGGTGTGGGAAAGGATGAAAGAGTTGGAGGAGCAGGTGAAGGGAATATACAAACTACAAACTACAAACTACAATTGAGGTGTGCTTTCAGCACATTTGATGGGCTGCCTAAACCCATCATTTCGGTTGAAAGCCCGTAGGGGTTTCTTCCTTCATTGTAGTTTGTACATTGTACATTGTAGTTTGGAGCGATTATGCGAATCATTGTAGCCAAAAACATGGGTTTTTGTTTCGGGGTGCGGCGGGCGGTGGAGATCGCCGAGGCGCAAGGCGGCCCTGTGTTTACATTTGGAAATATCATTCACAATGAGCAGGTCGTGGAGGAACTGCGGGCCAAGGGCATTGTGCCGGTGACGGACGTTGCGGAACTGACGTCGGGCGACACGCTGATTATCCGCGCGCATGGCGCGGAGCCGGATTTGTTTGCGGCGTGTGCGCAGCGAGGCATTCGCGTGATCGACGCCACCTGCCCCTATGTCAAGCGCATTCACCGTATTGTGGAAGAGGCCGGCAACAGGGGCGAGGCCGTCTTTATCGCGGGCAAGCCGGAGCACCCGGAGGTGGTTGGCATTGCCGGCTGGGCCATGCAGATTCCAGATTCCGGATTCCAGATTCCAGACGACACCTCGTCATTGCGAGGAGAACACAAGTGTGCGCAGCGAGAGCGGCTCGACGAAGCAATCCAGATAAACCAAGTGGATGGCAGCCCACTGCCCACTGTGCTCGCGAGCGCGGCGGAAGTGGATAACGTCCCCGTCGGCGCGGGCGGGGTATTGGTTTGTCAGACCACCTTGCCGCAGGAAACCTTTCGCGGGATCGCGGCGGCGCTGGGCGAAAAACGGCCCGGGCTGGTTGTCCATCATACCATCTGCGACACCACGCAGGCGCGGCAGCGAGAGGCCGAGGAGATCGCCAGGCGCTGCACCCGCGTGTTCATTCTGGGGTCAAAAAGCAGCGCGAACACGCTCGCCCTGCGGCGAATCTGTGAAAAACACTGTAAAAACGCCGAAACTATGGAGATCTTCCATAAAAAATATCTTGATATTCTGAAAGATGATGATATAATAGGGCTGGTCGCAGGCGCATCGACGCCGGACCGCATGATTACGGAGGTATTACAACGAATGAGCGAAGAGACCAAAACGACGATTGAAACCATTGAAGCGGAAGCTCCCGCCGAGGTGATCGCCGAGACACAAGAACCGACCGAACCTAACGCCGTGGAAGAAATCACGGTCCCGGAAGAGCCCGCTATTGAGGAAACGCCCGCTGAGATTGCGGATCAAGTCCGCAATGACGAAGTGGTCGAAGAACCCGAAGCCGAAGAGCCTGTGGCTGAGGAACCCGTAGCTGAGGAAGTTCCCGAAGTCGTGGAAGAACCCGTAGCTGAGGAAGTTCCCGAAGTCGTGGAAGAACCCGTAGCTGAGGAAGAACCCGAAGTCGTGGAAGAGCCCGTGGCTGAGGAAGAACCTGAAGTCGTGGAAGAGCCCGTAGCTGAGGAAGAACCTGTAGCCGAGGAAGAACCTGTAGCCGAGGAAGAACCCGAGGTCGTGGAAGAACCCGCTGCGGCGGAACTGCCCACTGCCGAGGAACCCGAGGCACACGAGCCATCCGAGTTTGAGCGCGCCTTTGAGGAGACGGTCAAGCGGATCCGCCCGGGCCAGATCATCACCGGCACCGTGCTGTCCGTTGTGGACGGCGAGGTGTTCGTGAACGTGGGGTATAAGTCCGACGGCGTGATTCCCAAGGGCGAGTTTTCCACCGACAACGACACGCCCGTGGCCGAGCTGGTCAAGGAAGGCGACAGCCTTGACGTGGAAGTCGTGAAGGTGAACGACGGCGAAGGCAATGTGCTGCTCTCCCGCAAGAGCATTGAAGGCCGGAAGATGTGGGAAGAGCTGATGGGCGAGGACGTCGAGGGCAAGATCTTTGAGACGGTCGTCAAGGAAGTCGTCAAGGGCGGCCTTTTGGCCGACGTGAACGGCATTCGCGTGTTCGTGCCCGCTTCGCATATTTCGAATAAATTTGTCGAGAATCTGAACGTTTACGCCGGCAAACCCCTCACCGTGAAGGTGTTGGAGGTCGACCGCCAGCGCCGCCGCATTGTGGCCTCGGCCAAGTCTGTCATGCAGGCCGCCGCAGTAGCCGCGCGCAAGGAGAAGTGGGACAAGCTCGAAGTGGGTGCGAAAGTGCCCGGCGTGGTGCGCCGCATCACCGACTTCGGCGCGTTTGTCGACATCGGCGGTTTGGACGGCTTGGTCCATGTGACCGACGTCGGCTGGGGCCGCGTCAAGCACCCCTCCGACATTTTGAAAGTCGGGCAGGAGATCGAGGTTTTGATCCTGAACACGGACGAGGAGAAGGACCGTATTTCGCTGGGTTATAAGCAGCTGCAGCCCAAGCCCTGGACCCGCGCCGCGGAGAACTATCCCATCGGCACGATTGTCGAGGGCAAGGTAATCCGGCTGGTACCCTTCGGCGCCTTTGTGGCATTGGAGCCGACGATCGACGGTTTGATCCATATCTCGCAGATTTCGGAACGCCGTGTGGAGAAGGTCGAGGACACCTTAAAAGTGGGCGAAGTCGTGCGCGCCAAGGTGCTGGAAGTCAATGTGGAGGCCAAGCGGATCAGCTTGAGCCGCCGCGAGGCGCTGCTCGAGGAGAACCCCGAGCTGGCCGAACAGCTGGCCGCCGAAAAAGCGGAACGCGACCGTCTGTATCAGGAACGCAAAGCCGAGCGCGATCAGCAGCGGCAGCAGCCGTCCGAACGCCGCGAGCGCGGACCGCAGCGGTCCTCCGACAGACCGCCGTCCGACCGGCCCGAGCGCAGACGGCGCAACGACGATCCCGAGTACGACCTGCCGCCCGTGCAGGAGACGACCACTTCGCTGGCCGACCTCTTTGCGGGAATCAAAATAGACGAATAACATCAAACGCCCCCGATATGGCAATGTCATCAACTTAAGGAAAAGAGAGCAGGCTGTAATATTTACAGTCTGTTTTCTTGTGCTGAGAGGGGTGAAACCGTACGATAAAAGAAAAGGGGTGACGGGAATGGGGACATATCAG
>WRCT01000090.1 GCA_009783775.1 Clostridiales bacterium
ACGGTGCAGTAGAGGTTGATAAGTAAGATTTCTTTTGTCATAACTAAATCTTACCATCTATTTCCACCGTTTGCCTTTCTTCTGTCACGAGTTCACACTTTGTTTAACTCGTGATTGGCATTAGTAGTAGCGATATAAGGTAGCCGTCTGTACTTCGCGGGTTTCGCTGGCGGTATATTTTGCAATGGATTGCAGCCTCCAAGCGCTCCACGAGCCCCAAGCGCTCAATGTATAGGTTGTATTCACCAAGGTCCAGCCGGACATGGTTGAACTACTGCTGGTCGTGGTTGACTTGGTTCTGGTTCTATACTCAATCGCCGACTGAGTATCTATCGCGCTGGCAGGCGGCGTTTCCCGGCTCCAGCCGCTCCAGGGATCGCCCAAATCAATCTCCTTGCTCTTCGTTTCGGAGAGCGGCGCGCTGGTGTTGCCGTCCCCCTGGATGCCAATGACCGACACCTCTGCGTAAAAGCCGAGACCCTGCGTAAGCACGGCTACATTTTCGGTTCGCGTTCCGCCCGGCGCGATGGCAGCGAAGGGTACGATTGTGGAATCCACCAACTTGCCGGCGCTGGTCTTGATCGCAACCAAAATCCGGCCCTGTTTGGCCTTCGTAGCATGATTGTTCTTCAGCGTGACATTCACCGTATAGCTGGAAGAGTCCGCCGCTCTCGTCGCGGTGTTGATCGTGGTTTGAATGGGTATCTCAAAGTTGGACCATTGATAAGACGCGTGCACCTCCAGATTCTTCTTTACGCTTTTATAGTCCTCCGTATCCCATTTCACAAAGGTCCAGCCTGTTTCTGTCGGCGGTGGTGGCGGCGTGGCGGCGTTTTCAAACAGCACGTTCTGTGTCGCGCCAATCTGACTTCCGCTGATATCGAAGAATTTTACCGTAAAGGATTTCTTCTGATAGGTGGCGGTAAGCGTCTGGTTTGCTTTCACATTCAAGTCTGCGCCATAAGGTTCAAACCGATTGAAGTTATAACCCTCGCGCTCCGGTACTTTCGGCGGTGTCGCGTTCGTGCCCCAATCTACAGTCTTTTTATCGATCTGCTTGTTGTCAAAATTCAAGTAGGTGACTGTGCGGGGCGCGTATACTGTTATGGGATCCGATTCCCTGTAGGTGTCGCTTTCTCCTGCGGAGTTCTTCGACCACACGCGCAACCGATATGTTTCATCTTTACTTGGCGCTTTTGTCGTCACAGTCACGTTTGCAGCCGTTGTCGAGGCCTTTGTCTGTGTCAACGAGGAGTTCGATGTACACACCAATTGATAGGAGTATCCTGCCGCGTTCGAAACAGATGACCATGTAATCTTCTGTGGCTCCCCTGCAGCAATTTCCCTTTTAGAAACAGTAACCGTGTTGGGGCGAGTTGGTTTCTGAACTGCGTTGTCCGGTGCTATTCTCCATGTAGGCGTTATAGTATAATTAGGTTTTACTGATTGCACATTTATATAATCTTTTTGCCGTACTGTACTCTTGTTAAGATAAAGAGCGTCATTAAGTTGCAATTTGTTATCACGAATACCCTTAATGGTGGTTCGTTGTCCATAGGCTGCTTCGATGTGCAGATGCACAGCATAATAGCCAGGTTTATTCTTTCCGTACCCACCTTGGTAATAAATTGTATCGCCCTGATTAACTATTGTTCCATTAGCAAATCTAGGATATTTTTCATCATGAACCAATAACAAACTCATGTGTCCGACATGACCATTTGCAAAATATACCGGATCCACACTTTGTAGAATTACTGCATGAGTAGAGGTATCTACATTGTTTATTATCTTGCCTGTGAATGGCGCTTTAACGGCTTTATCACTCCCGCCTAAATCCCACGCCCAACCGCCATTTTTGCCATGTCCTCCACCAGTTGCAGATCTCTGGTCAGGATCAAGAGCTGCGTTTGTTCTATTGACCTTCAAAATACTGAATGGAAACATTGCATACTCATTTGGTGCCGCCTGCGTTTCTTTTGGCGCGATTGAAAATGATGTTGCCAAGAGCATCACAACCAAAATTGCGCCCAATACCTTTGTGAAAATTGTTTTCCCCATATTGAATTCCTCCCTGATTTTGATATGATTTTGGATTACTCTCAATTAGTGTACTTTTTGACACTAGTCCTCAGGTGGAAAATACTGGGTTCGTTTGGCTCGTTTTTGCGGTATTTCGATTGAATTTCGCGGAAATTATTGACAATACAGGGCAAATGTTATAATATTTACTTGTAATTATGGGCTCTCAAAAAGTACACCTTTTGAGAGCCCGTTTTTGTGTGGTTCGCGGTTTAGAATGATGGGTTGCTATCGCTTTTTGTTTTTGTTAAAATGTATGGCATGAGTGGATATGACATTTTTCTGTCCTCCCCGACCATGCATGGGGACGAGATGAAGTTTGTGCGGGAGGCTTTTGACACAAACTGGGTCGCGCCGCTGGGCAGGAATGTAGATGAATTTGAAAAGGAGCTGGCGGCCTATATCGGCGTCGGGTTTGGCGCGGCGCTTTGTTCGGGGACCGCCGCCCTGCACTTGGCCTATAAGTGGGTTGGGCTGCGGCCGGGCGAGCTTGTCTTTTGCTCGGACTTGACCTTCTCCGCGACGGTCAACCCCATCTCCTATGAGGGAGGCAGACAGGTCTTTATCGACAGCGAGCGCGAGACTTGGAATATGAACCCTGCCGCGCTGGCGCTGGCCTTTGAGAAATATCCGAAACCCAGGGCGGTGGTGTTGGTGCACCTATATGGCACGCCCGCCAGGATAGATGAGATTCGTGCGATTTGTGACGCGCATGGCGTGCCGCTGATTGAGGACGCGGCCGAGAGCCTGGGCGCGACATATCGCGGCAGACAGACGGGTTCGTTCGGGGATTTGTCTGTCGTCTCATTCAACGGCAATAAGATCATCACCAGTTCCGGCGGCGGTATGCTGTTGTCCGATGATGAAAGGGCGATCGTCAAGGCGCGTTTTTGGGCCACGCAGTCCCGCGATCCCGCGCCGCATTATCAGCACAGCGAAATCGGATACAACTACCGTATGTCCAATGTTGTCGCGGGCATAGGGCGCGGGCAGCTGCTGCATTTGGACGAGCATATTGCCGCGAAAAAGCGAATCTATTTTACTTATCAAGGCGCCTTTGCCGATCTGCCGATACAGATGAATCTCTATTTGGCGGAGAGCGAGCCGAATTTTTGGCTGTCCTGCCTGACGATAAACGAGGGCTGCCCTGTAACGCCGCAGCAGGTAATGACGGCGCTGGCGGGCATTCGGGCCGAGAGCCGCCCGATATGGAAACCGATGCACTGTCAGCCGGTGTTCGCGGGCTGCGAATTTGTCACCGTGGCGGATAAGCCGGTGTCTGAGGATATTTTCGCGCGCGGGCTGTGCCTGCCCAGCGACATCAAGATGACGGACGCGGATTTGGCACGCGTGATCGAGACGGTCAGGGACGTGTTTTATGTATAGGCGGTTTATCAAGCGGCCGCTGGATATTGTTTGCGCCGCACTGGCCATGCTGGTGTTCTGCTGGCTGTATGGGATTATCGCGGTTTTGGTGCGAATCAAGCTGGGCAGTCCGATTCTCTTTAAGCAGCCGCGGCCAGGCAAGGGCGAGAAGATCTTTCTGTTTTATAAGTTTCGCACCATGACGGACGCGCGGGACGGAAATGGGGCGCTGTTGCCGGACAGTGAGCGGCTGACGAAGTTCGGGCGGTTTCTGCGCAAGAGCAGCCTGGATGAATTGCCCGAGGCGATCAATATACTCAAGGGCGATATGAGCGTGGTAGGCCCCCGCCCCCTGCTGGTGGAATATCTGCCGCTGTACAACGAGGAGCAGAAAAAACGGCACAGCGTGCGGCCGGGACTGACGGGGCTGGCGCAGGTCAACGGCAGAAACGCGCTCAGCTGGCAGGAAAAGTTTGCGTTTGACGTGCAGTATGCCGCGCGCATTACCTTTTGGGGGGACGTGAAGATTATTTGCAAAACGGTGCAAAAGGCTTTTATCCGGCAGGAGGGAATCAATCAGTCGGCCCAGACGACGATGCGGCCTTTTACGGGGAATGATGCTGAAGCGAAGGGAACCGGTCATGAATAGAGTTGTTATTATTGGCGCGGGCGGTCATGGACGGGTGATCGCTGACATCATTGAAAGCAGAGGCGACACCGTTGCCGGATTCCTGGACGTTTCGGCGCAGGGTATGGTCGGCGGGTTTCCTGTACTGGGTGCGGTTGCGGACAGCGCAGGCCTGAATGATTGTGTCTTTGTTATCGGGATCGGGGACAATAACACCCGTGAGACCATAGCAAAACAGTATGAATCTCTGCCTTGGCATACAGCCGTTCACGCAAGCGCCATTGTGTCGCCGCGCGCGCAAATCGGCCCGGGGACCGTGGTCATGCCCGGCGCGGTGATTAACCACGCAGCGGTTGTTGGCAAGCATTGTATCGTCAACTCCGGCGCGGTGGTGGAACACGATTGCGTGCTGGGAGATTACGCACATATCTCCCCCAACGCGGCCCTTTGCGGCAATGTGCGGGTCGGATCGCGCACGCATATCGGCGCGGGCGCAGTGGTCATACCGGGTGTGTCGGTCTGTGCCGACTGCGTCATTGGTGCGGGCGCGGTTGTCGTGAAAGATATCACGGAGAGTGACCTCTATGTCGGCGTTCCGGCGCGGCGGTTGAAGAAACCATGAAGGTGCTGATACTGACCAATATTGATGTTGGCCTTTACAACTTTCGCAAAGAGATGATCGAGACCCTGCTTTCCGCGGGGCATGAGGTTTGGATTTGTTTGCCTGACGGCGAACGCGTCCCACAGCTGGTGGAGATGGGCTGCCGTTTTGCCCCCGCTGCGGTGGACAGGCGGGGCAAAAACCCGCTGAAGGATTTATCTCTGTTCTTTCGCTATCTGCGCCTGCTCAAAGAGATCCGACCGGACATCGTGTTGACCTTTACCGCCAAACCCAATATCTACGGCGGCTTGGCCTGCCGCTTGCGCAGAGTCCCGTCCATCGCCAATATCACCGGCTTGGGCAGCGCGATCGAAAACGGCGGCTTGCTCAGCAAATTCACCTTGTTTTTATATCGTCTCGCCCTGAAGAAAAGTAAGCGGGTGTTCTTTCAGAATGTCGAGAATGCGCAGCTTTTCAGCGAGAAGAAAATCGCTTTGGGGCGGCACAAGCTGTTGCCGGGCTCCGGTGTTAATCTGGCGCACTTCACGCCACTTCCCTATCCGCCGGAGTACAGAATAAACTTTGTCTGTATCGGCAGGGTGATGAGGGAAAAGGGCATCGAGGAATACCTGGCCGCCGCGCGGTATTTTCGGGAGAAGTATCCACAAACCCGATTTCATATCTGCGGCTTTTGCGAGGAGGCTTATGAGGATGTCCTTGCCGCGTTGCAGAGCGAGGGTATTATCAAATACCACGGCGAGGTCGACGATATGCGGGATGTGCTGCGTGATATTCACTGTACGGTGCACCCGTCTTACTATCCCGAGGGAATGTCCAATGCTCTGCTGGAGAGCGCAGCCTGCGCGCGGCCGCTCATCACCACGGATCGGTCCGGCTGCCGCGAGGTCGTTGACGACGGGGTGAACGGATATCTGGTCCGGCAGAAGGATACAGAGGATTTGATCGAAAAGATTGAACGTTTTTTGGCCCTGTCCCACACACAGAAGAAGGCAATGGGCCGAGCCGGACGCGAGAAGGTCGCGCGCGCCTTTGACAGGCAAATTGTGACTGACGCCTATATGCGGGAAATCAGCGGGGAATAACCTGCAAAAAAGACTTGCATTTGTTTGCCCCATGTGTTATTATTCTCGCGGTGTCAATTCGTGGATGGGTTCCCGAGCGGCCAAAGGGAGCAGACTGTAAATCTGCCGTCAACGACTTCGGTGGTTCGAATCCACCCCCATCCACCACCCAGCACCTGGTTTTCGTTCTGATTGCCGGATTAAAACGATATGGCGCGAAAACCAGGTGCTGAGCCACTCGCGGGAATGGCGGAATTGGCAGACGCGCACGGTTCAGGTCCGTGTGCTGGTAACAGCATGCAGGTTCAAGTCCTGTTTCCCGCACCATCTAACAAAGTCCCGAAACGCCCTATTTCAGTAGGTTTCGGGATTTTTCTTTCTCTGTAAATTGGCGTTTTACCCTTTAATTTACCCTTTACAGCTTTTTTGACCCTTTTAGGACGTGCTTTTTACGCTCTCGATGAACTGCTCCATGCGGTCGGCACTTTCACGTTTCATTTGCTCCGTGACGTGCCCATAAACGTCTAATGTAAACGCTGCTGTGTGATGACCGAGGTTCTCCTGTATGGTCTTAACGTCGTCACCGGAACGAATAGAATTGACGGCATAGGAGTGCCGCAGATCGTGAAACGGCCTCGGGTCTATTTCTGCTTGTGTGAATACTTTTTGCAGTTCCTTCCACACTCCGCATTGTGTCAAATGCTTGCCCGCCTCGTTCGTAAAAACAAGGTTTTCGAGACCCTTCTCGCCCCATACGCCGCCGACGCGCAACCGCTGTTCTGTTTGATTCTTTTTATGCTCCCGCAGCAGTTGCATGACGGTCGGGGCCGGTGTAATCGTCCTCGGCTTGTCATTCTTCAATGGCGCGAACGAATAGGAACCGCCCTTCTTTCGAGGGGCCGTGAGCTGCTTGCAGACATAGATTGTTCCATCGTCAAATTGCACACAGTCCCATGTCAGTCCGAGCAGCTCACCGGAACGCATACCGGAAAACAGCGCAACCTTGAATAGTGCTTCATTGCGATGCCCTTTGAGCGCGTCGAGGAACTTGGTGATTTCAGGCTTGTCGAGAGGTTGTATCTTCTTCTTCTCGATGCGCGGGAGTATACAGGCTCCCGTCGGGTTCGTTCGGATATACCCCAGTCTAACTGCTGTCTGCATTGCCCTGTGAAGTGCGCCGTGCAGGTTCTTAATGGTTTTCGGGCTTAATCCATTCTTCTGAATCTGGTTATACATACGCTGTATCGCGGCAGGTTGAAGCGCGTTCAACTTAACTGATCCTATCGCCGGTATGATGTGGTTCTTGACGTGCTGCGAATAGTTGGAAACGGTGCCCGGCTTCACGTTCCCCAAATATTCGTCCAGCCAAATTTCAAGCCATTGCTCGACCGTCATCTTTGACGGCTCTATGTACGTCCCGTTGTCGATGGCGGCTTGAATCTGCCGGAGCTGCTTTGCCACCTCCTGCTGACTGTCGCCGTATATGGATTTTTGCATCTGCTTGCCGGTGCCGGGGTTGCGCCCT